>JBAXES010000332.1:0-5332 GCA_037140315.1 Chloroflexales bacterium | reverse complement strand
GGATCGGCGGCCGGGGGCAGGAGACAGGCGGCAGCGCCTGCCGCCCAGAATGCCAGCGTGGGACCGCATACAGGGCAGGCGTTCGGCTGGGCGTGGAAACGGCGATCAGCAGGGTCGCCGTACTCCGCCCCGCAGGCGGGGCAGAGCGCAAAGCCACGCATGGTGGTATTCGGCCGGTCGTAGGGCAGCGCGGCGATGATCGAGAAGCGCGGCCCGCAGTTCGTGCAGTTGGTGAAGGCGTAGCCGTGGCGTCGGTCGGCGGGGTCGAGGGTCTCAGCGAGACAGGTGGGGCAGGTGGCCGTATCGGGCAAGATCAGCGTGGTGCGGGCGCCCCCGCCGTCGCTGAGGCGGATGTGGAAGTCGCGGTGGCCGCGGGGCGCAGCCCAGGTCGCCTCCACACCCACAATGATCGCCCGTGGCGGGGCCTCCGCGCGCAGGCGGCGCAGGAACACCTCCAGGTCAGCCGGATCTCCGTCGAGCTCAGCCGTCACCCCGGCGGTGCCGTTCAGCACCCAGCCGGACAGGCCCAGCTCGTGGGCGAGCCGGTAGACGAAGGGGCGGAACCCGACGCCCTGCACGGCGCCGCGCACCAGGACGCGCAGTCCTGCCAGGGTGGGGGCTGTGGGCGTGTCGGGCACGACGCTTCCTCGCGGTAGTTTCTCTGGGCAGCTGGATACACCAATGGTAGCACAAGACCGCCGCCCCGCAGGGTTGCGGGCCTTTATCCCAGGTTGCCTTGGCGCAACAGACGGGACGCAGCTAGCGAGGTCAGCGGCACCGCTCCAACGCCCCTCAGGCCTGCACCCACTCATCGATATGCGCGATGAACGCGTCAACCACCGCCGGATCGAAGTGGATCCCGGCGTGATCGGCGATATAGGCGCGGGCCCGGCTGCGCGGCCATGCGCTGCGGTAGGGCCGATCATTCGTCAGCGCGTCCCACACATCCACCACGGCGAAGATCCGGGCGGGGAGCGGGATCTGAGCGCCGCGCAGGCCAGCCGGGTAGCCCCTGCCATCCCAGCGCTCGTGGTGCGAGATCGGGATGACGAGGGCCGGGGTCAGGAAGGCGATCTGGTGCAGTAAGTCGTAGGAGTAGATCGGGTGCATGCGCATCTGCTCCCACTCCGCATCGGTCAGCGGCCCGGGCTTGAGCAAGATCGAGTCGGGCACGCCCATCTTGCCGATATCGTGGAGCAGCGCCCCGCGGCGGATATGTTCGATCTCCTCCTCGGCGACTCCCAGCACCCGCGAGAGGCGCACCGTCAGATTGGTGACGCGCTGGCTGTGCCCGCTCGTCTCCTTATCGCGCAGGTCAAGGGCCTGGGACCAGCCGGCGATCGTCGCATCGTAGGCCTCAACGAGGGCCTGGTTCGCATCCTGAAGCGCGCGCTCGTGGCGCCGACGATCGCTGACATCCTGCTTAATCGCGACAAAGCGGATGATCTCACCAGAGCGGTTACGCACGGGGGTGATCGTCTGATCCTCATCGTACAGGCTGCCGTCCTTGCGCCGGTTCACCAGCGTGCCGCGCCAGACCTGCCCGGAGAGGATGGTCTCCCAAAGCTGCTGGTAAAAGCGCTGGTCGTGGACGCCCGAGCGCACAAGGCGGGTGGTAGAGCCGATGGCCTCAGCTGCGGAGTAGCCGGTGAGGGTGGTGAAGGCCGGGTTGACCCACTCGATCACGCCATCAAGGCTCGAGATAACGATCGCATTTGCGGCCGCCTCCAGGGCCGAGCTGCGGATGTGCAGCTCGCTCTCGGTGCGCCAGAGCAGGATAAAGAGGATAGATGCCGTCACAGCGACAAAGAGCAGCCCCTTGCCGATGCTGATCAGACTGATGGCAGAGATCGCGCTGCCCGGCCCGCTGACGAGCAAAAGATCGCTACCCACAATCCAGATCGTGGCGGCGACAGCGTAGGCAGTGGTGATCCGGACTGCGAAACGGGTTCTATGGCGCTCGTTCCCCATAGTCATCTATTCCCAGTGCGCGCTGTTGCAACGTCACCTCCCGGTGGGGGTGTGAGGGCGGCTTCGCCGCCCCCGCGTCCTCTTTTTGTTGGGCTTGGGCGGCGAAGCCGCCCGAACCCAACAGAAAGCGGGTCTGGGGCGCAGCCCCAGGGGCGTTGCGACAGCCCTGAGCTAACCTACTGTAGCCCAGTCACCAGGCCGGCGTACTTGTCGATCAGGACGCGGGCCTGCTCGTCGGAGGAGCCCTCGGCGTAGACGTGGAAGAAGGGGCCATCAGGGTCGGGGAGGATGAGCACCCACTCGTTGCCAAGGTCGATCTTAATCCCGTCCACCTGCTCGGCCTGGCGCTCGGCGTACTGCTGGTTCAGGATGCGCATCACCTTGCCCTTGCTCTCCCAGCGGCAGGGCACGCGGGTCTGCGCGAGATAGTAGGGGGGCAGGTCAGCCAAGATGGCGCTGAGGTGCGTGCCGGTGACCGCGATCAGCTCCATGAGCTTCGCGATGGCGAACATGCCGTCCGCGATCGGGTAGAACGAGGGGAAGATATAGCTGCCGGTGCCATCGCCGAGCATCAGCAGGCTCGGCTGCTGCCAGGCCGTCTGCATGAGAGCGCCGAGGCTGGCCCTCGTACGGATAATCTGGCCGCCGTAGCGGGCGGCGATCGTCTCAAAGACACGGGGCGCGGTGACGGGCACCGCCACGACTCCGCCGCTGGCGGCGCGCATCGCCAGGGCGGTGACGACGGCCAGGGCGCGCATAGGGTTGAGGCGGGCGCCGCTGTCATCGACCAGGAAGATCTTCTCGCCGCCCGAGTCGAGGCGGGCGCCGAACTGGGCGCCCACCACCGCAGTGATCTTCGCCAGGCGATTCATGGCCGCCTCGAACTGGGCGTAGGTCTGGAAGACCATATTCTCATCGAGGTTGACGTTCAGCTCGACGGCATCGGTGTGGAGGCGGCGCAAAATATGCGAGAGCATATCGCCGGTGCTGGAGTTGGCGTAGTCCACCACAATATTGAACCCGCGGCCGATGCCATCGACGGCGTCGGGGCGCAGGGCGCGCATAAACGCCGCGCTGTAGGTATCCTCAACCGACATCCCATAGCTGATCCGGCCGATCTCATCGAGGTAGGCGCGGCGAAAGTCCTCGCGGAAGTAGGTGCTCTCGATCTTGCGCTCGACGGTGGTGTGGAGGTCGAGGCCGCGCTCATCGAAGAAGCGGATCTCGACCACGCGGCTATCGACGGGCGAGAGGCGGACGTGGATGCCGCCGCTGGCGCCGGAGGCGTGGGTGTAGTAGCGGGCCACCGGGATGGGCACGCTCTGCAGATCGGCCACATTGACACCGGCCGAGGGCAGGCCGGCGACGATCGCCCGCTTGAGCATGCGCGGGGTGTAGTGGGCGTCGCGGTTGATCGTGACCGTCGATCCCCGCAGGAGGGTCGCCCCATAGGCCGCGCCGACCTTGGCGCACATCTCAGGGGTGATCTCAATATTCACCAGGCCGGAGATCCCATGGCGGCCGAAGAGCACGCGGCGGCCCTGGCTGCCCCAGATAATGCTGGAGTTGACCGTGGCGCCCTCATCGACCTCCTTGCCGGGCCAGATCTTCACATTGGGCTGGATCACCGCGCCGGCGCCGATCTGGACGCCGTCGCCGACCACCACGCCCTCGAAGAGCACGGCGCGCGAGCGGATGTTCGACTGGCGCAGCACGATCGCGCCGCGCAGCTCAGCGCGCTCGCCGATGTAGGAGTTGCGCCAGATGATCGAGCGGTCGATGCTGGCCCGCGTGTCGACGATCGTATAGTCGCGGATCACCGAGGGGCCGTGGACGATCACCCCGCCCTTGATCTTCGCGCCGTGGCCGAGGTAGATCGGCCCGTGGAGCTGGGCGTCGGCGGCGATCTCCGCGTCCCCGTCAACCCAGACATCGCCGCCGATATTATGGCCCACGCGGGGGATGTTCACCTTGCCGGCGAGGTAGTCGCCGCAGGCGCGCATATACTCCTCGATCGTGCCCACGTCCGTCCAGTAGCCGCTAGCGATATAGCCCTGGAGCTTATCGCCGTGGTTGAGCATACGCGGGAAGACATCCTTCGACCAGTCGGTGTTCTTGCCGCGCTCGACGTAGGTGAGCACCTCGGGGTTGAGCACGTAGAGCCCGGTGTTGACCGTATCCGAGAACACCTCGCCCCAGCTCGGCTTCTCAAGGAACTGGCGGATGTTGCCCTCATCATCGGTGATCACCACACCATAGTCGAGCGGGTTGGCCACGCGGGTGAGGGTGATGGTGGCCATAGAGCCGGTGGCCGTGTGGTGGTTAATGATCTGGGTGAGATTGATATCGGTGAGGGCGTCGCCGGAGATCACAATAAAGGGCTCGGTGAGCATATGCTCGGCGTTCTTCACGCTGCCCGCCGTGCCGAGGGGCACATCCTCCAGCGAGTAGGTGATGTTGACGCCGTAGGCGCTCCCGTCGCCGTAGTAGTCCTGGATCGCGTTGGCGAGGTACTGGACGGTGACGATAACATCGGTGATGCCGTGGATCTTCAGCAGCTCGAAGATATGCTGGATAACCGGCCGGTCTACGAGCGAGACCATCGGCTTGGGGCGGTTAATTGTGAGCGGCCTGAGGCGGGTGCCCTCGCCGCCGGCCATGACCACAGCTTTCATGGCGGATCCCCGTGATACAGCGCAGCGGCGCGCCGCGAAGATGTTTAGGGGTGCGTGCCCCGGTGGTAGGTCGCGGAAGCTGTGACGCGATCCTCTGCTCTGTGATGCGCTACACCCGCCTGAAGAGTATACCACGCTGCGATACGCCCTCGCAAGAAGCGACCTTGCGCCCTCCGGCGACGCATGCTATACTCGCCGACACTGGGGACGTGGCGGAATTGGCAGACGCGCATGACTTAGGATCATGTGCCGCAAGGCGTGCGGGTTCGACTCCCGCCGTCCCCACCAACAAATCTTAGCGCATGCCCTACCAGCCGAGTGCGCATGGCATCACGAAAGATCGGCTCTTCCGCATCTCCCGTGAGGCCCCGCGAATTCTAATTATCGTTCAACACCGAGCCGACGACGGACGTCCAGTCCGGTAGCGTGACCACCCCGACGCCGTAGGTGACGATGAAGCCGACCGCCGTATCGGCCAGGGCGATCCCGGCGTAGCCGGCCTGGGGCATCGCGTCGGCCTGGGCGACGCCGACGTGCCCGTTGGCCTTCACATAGACCGGCTGCCCGGCGCAGACGGCCTCGTCGGCCTCACCGGTGGAGCCGGTCGCGCCCTGCGAGCCCTGCGGGCCCTGCGGCCCGGTGTCCACCAGCGGCCCGCTCTGCTCCACCACGAGGTCGAGCGGATC
>JBAXES010000331.1:0-5354 GCA_037140315.1 Chloroflexales bacterium | reverse complement strand
GCGATCGTGATCGGCGCGGCCCTGCTCAGCCCGGCCCTGATGGTGGGCCTGATGGCCCTGGCCCGCCCGCCGCTCGGGCGGGCCTTCGGCCTGCTCGGGCGCATGGCCGCCCGCGACGTGGTGGCGGCGCTCTCGCGCACCGCCGTGGCCGTGGCCGCCCTGATGGTGGCGATCAGCGTGACGATCGGCGTGGGCGTGATGGTGGGCAGCTTCCGGCAGACGGTGATCAGCTGGCTCGACCAGAGCCTGGTGGCCGACGTCTACGTTTCGGCCCCCGGCGGCACGGCCAACCGCACGGACACCACCCTCGACCCGGCCCTGGTCGAGGCGCTCTCCCGCGCGCCGGGCGTGGCGGCGGTGTCGACCTGCACGCTGCGGAAGCGGGTGGCCGCCGCCGGCCCGACGACCCTGGTGGCGCTGCGGGTCCAGGGCCAGCGCGGGCGCACGACCCTGCGCTTCCTGTCCGGCGGGGGTGCGGCGGGCTGGGACGCCTGGGCCGCCGGATCGGTCTTCATCTCGGAGCCGCTGGCCTACCGCACCGGCCTGGGCCTGGGCGACCGCCTTCACCTGGCCACCGACCGCGGCCCGCGCGACTTCGCCATCGCCGGGGTCTACTACGACTACAGCTCAGACCGCGGGGTGATCCGCATGGCCGACGCGACCTACCGGGCGCTGTGGGACGACGGCGGGGTCTCGTCCCTGGCCCTGTATGTGGCCGAGGGCCAGGATGTGGACGGGCTGATCGCCCGGCTGCGCGGGGTTGTGGCCGGCTGGCCGGGCGGGCCGCCGGCCCTGACGATCAGCTCGAGCGCAGGGCTGCGGGCGGGCACCCTGGCGGTCTTCGACCGCACCTTCGCGATCACGTCGGTGCTGCAGCTGCTGGCGACGGTGGTGGCCTTCATCGGCATCCTCAGCGCGCTGATGGCCCTGCAGCTGGAGCGCGCCAGGGAGCTGGGTGTGCTGCGGGCGATCGGGCTGACGCCGGGGCAGCTCTGGGGCGTGGTGATCGGGCAGACCGGGCTGATGGGCCTGGCGGCCGGGCTGCTGGCCGCGCCGCTGGGCCTGGGGCTGGCCGCGGTGCTGGTGTATGTGATCAACAAGCGCTCGTTCGGCTGGACGCTCGACCTCAGCCTGAGCCCGGCGGTGTTCGGGCAGGCCCTGCTGGTGGCCCTGCTGGCCGCCGTGCTCGCCGGCGTCTACCCGGCCTACGCGATGAGCCGGACGAGCCCGGCCCTGGCGCTGCGGGAGGAGTAGCCAACCACTTTCTGTTGGGTTTGGGCGGCGAAGCCGCCCAAACCCAACAGAAAAAAGAACGTGGGGGCGGCGAAGCCGCCCCCACACCCCCACCGGGCGGTATAATACCCGCGAAGACACACTTGAAGCCTGGGGGATCACGATGACCACTGCTCGCACGCTCCAATCTCGCGCGCTGCCGCTGCTATCGCTGCTGCTCCTCATCGCCCTGGCCGCCTGCGGCCAGCCTGCGCCCGCCGGCCCAGCCGGCTCCGCCGGCCCAGCCGGCGCGGGCAGCCCGCTCGTGCCGGTGCTGGCCGTCTCCGAGCTAGATATCGGCCCGAACCGGATCGCCATGGGCATCCTTCAGGACGGCACGCCGCTGAATAAGCCGGAGCTGAAGCTGGGCCTGCGCTTCTTCTACCTGGACGGCAGCGAGGACACGAAGGTGCAGAGCGAGAGCGCGGCGATCTACCGGGGGCAGGGCCTGCCCTTCGGCCTGTACGTGGGCTACGCCACCTTCGATAAGCCGGGCAACTGGAGCGTGGAGATCAGCATCCCCCGGGACAGCGGCGCGCCGCAGGTCGCCACCATGCGCCTCGTCGTGGTCTCGGGCTCGCGCATCCCCGCCGTGGGCAAGCCGGCCCTGCCCAGCAAGAACCTGACGGTGCGCGACAACGCAGATCTGACCAAGATCACCTCGGACACCAAGCCCGACCCCGACTTCTACCAGATGACGATCGCCGAGGCAATCGCCGCGAAGAAGCCCTTTGTGGTGGGGTTCCTCACCCCCGGCTACTGCCAGACGGCGACATGCGGGCCGAACCTGCTCGTGCTCAAGAAGCTGAAGGAGCAGTACAAGGGCAAGCTGAACTTCATCCACGTGGAGGTCTACCCCTACCCCTTCGGCGAGTCCTTCCAGCAGCAGAAGCGCGTCCCGCCGATGGTCGAGTGGGGGCTGGTCACCGAGCCGTGGACTTTCCTGGTGGGCGCGGACGGGCTGATCCAGTACCGCTACGAGGGCGGGATCACCCTCGACGAGATGCAGCCGGCCCTGGCCCAGCTCGCCGCCGGCCAGCCGGTGACGCCGCTGAAGTGAGTGGGTGAGGGTGTGGGAGAGCTTCGCTCTCCCACGAAGGAGAACATCATGGCGTCATACGCCCAGACCGTCGGCGGGCGCACGTACCAGTTCGCCGACCTGAAGGACCTGCTGGCCAAGGCGACCCCGGAGCGCTCCGGCGACCACCTGGCCGGCGTGGCCGCCGCCAGCGCCGAGGAGCGGGTGGCCGCCCAGATCTGCCTGGCCGATGTGCCGCTCGCCACCTTCCTAGAGCGACCGCTCATCCCCTACGAGGACGACGAGGTCACCCGGCTGATCCTCGACACCCACGACCGCGCGGCCTTCGCGCCGATCAGCGCCCTGACCGTGGGCGCCTTCCGCAACTGGCTGCTCGCCTACCCCGTGGACAGCGACACGCTCGCCGCCCTGGCCCCCGGCGTCACCCCGGAGATGGCCGCCGCCGTCTCGAAGATCATGCGCAACCAGGACCTGGTGGCCGTCAGCCACAAGTGCCGGGTGGTCACGCGCTTCCGCACCACCATCGGCCTGCCTGGCCACCTCTCCTCGCGCGTGCAGCCCAACCACCCCACCGACGACCCCAGGGGCATCGCGGCCTCGCTGCTCGACGGCCTGCTCTACGGCTGCGGCGACGCGGTGATCGGGATCAACCCGGCCACCGACAGCCCGCAGGCGGTGATCACACTGATGCAGATGATCGACGAGCTGCGCCAGCGCTACGACATCCCCGCCCAGTCGTCGGTGCTGGCCCACGTGACGACCCAGATCACGGCGATCGAGCGCGGCGCCCCGGTCGACCTGGTGTTCCAGTCGGTGGCCGGCACCGAGGCGGCCAACCGCAGCTTCGGGGTCGACCTGGCCCTGCTGCGCGAGGCCCACGCCGCCGCCCTGAGCCTGGGCCGCGGCACCCTGGGCGACAACGTGATGTACTTCGAGACCGGCCAGGGCAGCGCGCTCTCGGCCAACGCCCACCACGGGGTAGACCAGCAGACAATCGAGGCCCGCGCCTACGCCGTGGCCCGCCACTTCCGGCCGCTCCTGGTGAACACGGTGGTCGGCTTCATCGGGCCGGAGTACCTCTACGACGGCAAGCAGATCATCCGCGCCGCCCTGGAGGACCTGTTCTGCGGGCGGCTGATGGGCCTGCCCATGGGCTGCGACGCCTGCTACACCAACCACGCCGAGGCCGACCAGAACGACATCGACACGCTGCTGGTGCTGCTGGGCGCCGCCGGCTGCGCCTACATCATGGGCGTCCCCGGCGCCGACGACATCATGCTCAACTACCAGAGCACCTCGTACCACGATGTGCGCTTCATGCAGCGCACCCTCGGGCTGCGCCCGGCCCCCGAGTTCGCGGACTGGCTCCAGCGCGTCGGCATCGCCGGGCCCGACCTGCGGCTGGCCGCCGATATGCGCCGCAGCCTGCTGATGCCGTCTGTCGCCGAGCTGGGGGCCGGATAGCTGCTCGCGCATAATTAGGCTAGTACTGCGTCCGAGCTTCTATGCCGGGTTGGGAGATAGGTACCCGTACACATGGAGCCAGCTATGAGCCATCGTCTTGCGCTTCTGGGCCTGGTTGGGTGTGTGCTGCTGGGCGGCGCCCTGGCGCCGGCGCGCGCCGCGCCGCTGGCGCTGGCGGTGGCCCAGCCCGTCCTCAAGTGGCAGTACGGCGGCTGCGCCGCGCCGCCGCACTACTGCGACACCGGCTGGTACGCCTCACCCGCCGTCGCCGACCTGGACAAGGACGGGAAGCCGGAGGTGATCTGGGGCGGCTACAAGCTCTTCGCCCTCAACGGCGAGGACGGCAGCACCCAGTGGAGCGCGCCGAACGGCTCGCGGATCTGGCCCGCCGTCGCCGTGGCCGACCTGGACGGGGACGGATCGACCGAGGTTGTGGTTGGGCGCGGCGGCGACCAGGTCACCGCCTACTCGGCGGCCGGAGCGGCCCTCTGGACCCAGCACCCCTTCGGCGGCGGCGAGGTGCGCACCCTGGCCCTGTCCGACCTGGAGGGCGACGGGCGCTACGAGGTGGTCGTCGGGCGGGCCAGCGGCGGCGACACCAAGCAGGTGAGCGTGTACGAGCCCGACGGCAGCCTGCGCCCAGGCTGGCCGGCGCGCCACGACGGCGAGGCGGGCTACGGCTGGGGCATGTACAACGAGAACATCGCCATCGCCGACATGAACGGCGACGGCAGGCAGGAGATCTTCGCCCCCACCGACACCCACTACATCACCGGCCTCGCCCCGGACGGCAGCCAGCTCCCGGTCAGCCCGATCTACGCGCCCCGCACGGTCTGGAGCCAGGTGGGCGTCCACGTCGACCAGGCGGCCGACCTGCGCGGCTACGCCAACTGCGGCAGCGAGCACCGGCCGAACTTCGCCAACGCCGCCCCGACGATCGCCGACATGGACGGCGACGGCACGCTGGAGCTGGTCGTCCCCGGCGACGTGTACAACTGCGACGTCGGCGACCCCGCCGGCGACATGTACTACCTGCCGTGGATCCTCAAGGCCGACCGCACCCGCTGGAGCGGCGGCGGCTTCGACTGGACAGTGCTGCCCACGCCCGTCGCGGGCAGCGGCGCGCTCTCGCAGGACTACAATGTGATCGAGAACGCCGTGATGAACGCGGTGGCCGCCGACCTCGACGGCGACGGCAGGCGCGAGATCCTCTACCCCTCGTACGACGGGCGGCTGCACACCTTCTGGCTCGACAAGACCGAGCACGGCGCGTGGCCGTTCAAGGTGCCGGGCAGCGGCATGCGCTTCGCCTCCGAGCCGGTGGTGGCCGACCTGAACAGCGACGGGCAGGCCGAGGTAATCTTCACCTCGTGGCCGGAGGTCGCCAGCGGCCAGGTCGGCCAGCTGTTCATCCTCGACAGCCAGGGCCACCAGCTCTACGCCGTCGATCTGCCGGCGGCGGGCGCGGGCGCCACCTGGAACGGCGGCCTGGGCGCGCCGACGATCGCCAACATCGACGCCGACGCCGACCTCGAGCTGGTGATCGGCACCAGCCACAGCGGCGCTGTGGCCTACGACC
>JBAXES010000330.1:0-5359 GCA_037140315.1 Chloroflexales bacterium | reverse complement strand
TCCTGGTGCGGAATCTCCCCTCTCCCCTTGAGGGAGAGGGGCTGGGGGTGAGGGGGCAAGGCCACAGTATCAGGAGAATGACTATGGTGACCGGGAAGGGCTCGACGACCACCACCCTCGGCGACGTAGATGTCGCCACGATCCTTGAGCACGCGCTCACGCCGCTGGCCCTGGACGGCAAGCGCGTGCTGGCGATCATCCCCGACGGGACGCGCACCGCGCCCATCCCCCTGATGTACCGCCTGCTCCAGGAGCAGCTCGGGCCACAGGTCGCCCGCCTCGACTTTCTGATCGCCCTCGGCACCCATAAGCCGATGAGCGACGCGGCGATCGACAAGCTTGTCGGCATGCCCGCCGCCGAGCGGGCCGCGCGCTACCCGCACAGCACGGTGCTCAACCACCGCTGGGAGCTGCCGGCGAGCTTCGCCACCATCGGCGCGATCTCGGCCGCCGAGACCACCCGGCTCACCGGCGGGCTGCTGACGGCCGAGGTGCCGGTCGCCCTCAACAAGCTGATCTTCGACTACGACCAGCTGATCATCTGCGGGCCGGTCTTCCCCCACGAGGTGGCCGGCTTCTCGGGCGGGGCCAAGTACCTCTTCCCCGGCATCGCCGGCGCGGAGATCATCAACTTCACCCACTGGCTCGGTGCCCTCGTGACGAGCATGGACACCATTGGTGTCAAGGACACGCCAGTGCGGCGGGTGATCCACCGGGCGGCCCGCTTCGTCGAGCGGCCGATCCTCCTGCTGGCGATGGTGCTCAAGGGCCACGATCTCCACGGGCTGTACGCCGGCCCGCTGGAGGAGGCCTGGAGCGTGGCGGCCGACCTATCGGCGCAGCTGAACATCGCCTACCGGTCGCGGCCCTTCCGCCGGGTGCTCTCGCTGGCCTCGCCGATCTACGAGGACCTGTGGACGGCGGCCAAGGCCATGTACAAGACCGAGGCGGTGGTGGCCGACGGCGGCGAGGTGATCATCTACGCGCCCCACATCAGCGAGGTCTCCTACACCCACGGGGCGCTGATCGACCAGGTTGGCTACCACGTGCGCGACTACTTCACGAAGCAGTGGGATCGCTTCGGCGAGCTGCCCGGGGGCATCCTCGCCCACAGCACGCACGTGAAAGGCCACGGCAGCTACGAGGCAGGCACGCGCGTCGAGACGCCGCGCATCAGCGTAACTCTGGCCACCGGCATCCCTGAGGAGCGCTGCCGGCGGATCAACCTGGGCTACCTGGACTACCGGACGCTCGACCCGCAGGCCTGGCGCGGGCGCGAGGACGAGGGCCTGCTGCTGGTGGAGCGGGCCGGTGAGATCCTCTTCCGCCTGGCGGCGGAAGGATGAAGGATGAGGGATGAAGGATGAAGGCCGGGCAGATTCGCTATCGCTATCGCAATCAGAAGGAGCACTAGCATGGATATCGGAATCATCGGGCTGGGTCGGATGGGCGCCGGGATGGCCGAGCGCTGGGTGCGGGCGGGCCACCGGGTGGTCGGCTACAATCGCTCGCGCGGGCCGGTCGAGGAGCTGGCCGCGAAGGGCATGCTGCCGGCCAACAGCGTCGCGGAGCTGGTGGGCAAGCTCCAGACGCCGCGGGCGATCTGGGTGATGCTCCCCGCCGGTGAGGTCACCGAGCGAACCATCGCGGCCCTCATCCCCCTGGTCGCCCCCGGCGACACCATCATCGACGCCGGCAACACCAACTTCCACGACGACCAGCGCCGGGCCGCAATGCTCGCGGAGCACGGCCTGAACTACCTCGATCAGGGCACCTCGGGCGGGGTCTGGGGCCTAGAGAACGGCTACTGCCTGATGGTGGGCGGCCCGCGCGAGCAGGTGGCCCGGCTGGAGCCGGCCTTCCTGAGCCTGGCCCCCGAGGGCGGCTACGTCCACTGCGGGCCGGTGGGCAGCGGCCACTTCGTGAAGATGGTCCACAACGGCATCGAGTACGGCATGATGCAGGCCTACGCCGAGGGCTTCGAGATCCTGGAGAAGAGCCGCTACGACCTCGACCTGCAGAAGGTTAGCCACCTCTGGAACCAGGGCAGCGTGGTGCGCTCATGGCTGCTGGAGCTGGCCGAGCGCGCCTTCGGCGACGACCTGCACCTCGACCAGATCCGCGGCTACGTGCAGGATAGCGGCGAGGGCCGCTGGACGGTGCAGGAGGCGATCGACCTCGATGTGCCCGCCCCGATCATCACCCTCTCGCTGCAGGCCCGCTTCCGCTCGCGGCAGGACGACAGCTTCGGCGCGAAGGTGCTGGCTGCCCTGCGCAACCAGTTCGGCGGACACGCGGTGAAGAAGGCGGAGTAAATGGCTCGTATCGTAGGGGCGCATCGCGATGCGCCCCTACGATACGGGGAATAATACCCGTATGACTGACCCCCACATCCTTGAAAATCCTTTACGCTCGGGCCTGCGCCTCGGCCGCGCGCCCGAGCCGTGCACGATGGTGATCTTCGGGGCCACCGGCGACCTGACCAGCCGCAAGCTGGTGCCGGCCCTGTATAATCTGGCCCGCGAGCGGCGTATCCCCGGCGGCTTCAGCGTGCTCGGCTTCGCCCGCCGCGACTGGGGCGACGACTTCTTCCGCCAGACCCTGCTCGACGGCCTGAGCGCGAACTCGCGCAGCGGCCAGGCCGAGCACCCGCTGTGGGAGAGCTTCGCCACCGGGATCGCGTACCTCCAGGCGAGCTTTGATGACGACGAGGGTTATGTCAAGCTTAAAGAGCAACTCGACGCCATCGACCGCGAGCGCGGCACCGGAGGGAACCGGGTCTTCTACCTGGCCACCCCGCCCGAGTCCTACCCGGTGATCATCCGCCAGCTCGGCGCCCACGGCCTGGCCCAGTCGCCCGGCGGCGGCTGGACGCGGATCATCATCGAGAAGCCCTTCGGCCACGACCTGGAGAGCGCCCGCGACCTGAACGCCCAGGTGCTCGCGGTCTTTAGCGAGGATCAGGTCTACCGTATCGACCACTACCTGGGCAAGGAGACAGTGCAGAACCTGATGGTCTTCCGCTTCGCCAACGGGATCTTCGAGCCGCTCTGGAACCGCAGCCAGATCGACCACGTGCAGATCACCGTGTCGGAGACGGTGGGCGCCGAGGAGCGCGGCGGCTACTACGACAAGAGCGGGGCCATGCGCGATATGCTCCAGAACCACATGATGCAGCTGCTCACCCTCACCGCGATGGAGCCGCCGGTGGCCTACGACGCGAACGCGGTGCGCGACGAGAAGGTGAAGGTGCTGCGCGCGGTGCGCCCGATCACGCCCGCCGATGTGGCCCGGCACACCGTGCGCGGCCAGTACGGCCCCGGCAATATGGGCGGCGCCCCAGCGGTGGGCTACCGCACCGGCAAGGGCATCGACCCCGAGTCGCAGACCGAGACCTTCGTGGCCCTCAAGCTCTTCATCGATAACTGGCGCTGGGCCGGCGTGCCCTTCTACCTGCGCACCGGCAAGCGTATGCCGCGCCGGGTGAGCGAGATCGCGGTGCAGTTCAAGACCGCGCCGCACCTGCTCTTCGCCGACTCGCCCACCAATGACATCGAGCCGAACGTGCTCGCGATCAAGATCCAGCCCGACGAGGGCATCACCCTCAAGTTTAGCTCGAAGGTGCCCGGCCAGGGCCAGATCCGCCCGGTGACGATGGACTTCCACTACGGCAGCAGCTTCGGCGTGGCATCGCCCGAGGCCTACGAGCGCCTGCTGCTCGACTGTATGCTCGGCGATGGCACGCTCTTCACCCGCCGCGACGAGGTCGAGGCCAGCTGGGCGCTGATCACGCCCATCCACCAGGGCTGGGCCGCCGGGCCGCGCCAGCCCTTTCCCAACTACGAGGCCGGCGACTGGGGGCCGGCGACCGCCGATGAGTTTATGGCCCGCGACGGGCGCGCCTGGCGGCGAGTTTAACGGGGCTGCGCCCCGAACCCTACCTTTTGTATTTGCGCGGCGCGGCGAAGCCGCGCCGCGCAAATACAAAGACTCTTGGGGCGGCACAGCCGCCCAAACCCCGCCCGGAGGGCATATGACCACCGACATCACAATGATCGAGCGCGACCTCCAGGATCTCTGGAAGACCAACGTCGCCGAGGCGGCCGCCGTCGGCCACTCGACGACCCGCGCCCTGACTCTGAACCTGCTGGCCCGCGCCGGCGACAGCGCGCAGGCCGATGAGATGGGCGCGGTGATCCAGCAGCTCACCGCCAGCCACCCGAGCCGCGCGGTGGTGCTGATCGACCGCCCCGACTCCGGCGACCCGCAGCTTGCGGCGTGGGTGCAGGCCAACTGCCTGCTCAGCGCCGCCGGCGCGACCCAGATCTGCGGCGAGCAGATCACCATCGACTCGCGGGGCGGCCTGCCCGGCCAGGTGGCCAGCCTGATGCTGCCGCTGCTGGTGCCCGACCTGCCGGTGGTGCTCTGGATGGCCGGCCCGCAGCCCTTCGGCCACCCGCTGCTCGCCCGGCTGCGCGGCCTGCTCGATCGGATGATCGTCGACTCGGCCGAGTTCGCCGACCCGCTGCGCGGCCTGGTGGCGATGGCCGCCTACGAGTCCAGCCACACGGTCGGCCCCGGCGCCGGCCCGCAGCCGCCGGCCCTCAGCGACCTGAACTGGGCCAGGCTCACGCCGTGGCGCGAGCTGACCGCCCAGTTCTTCGACACCCGGCCCTTCCTGCCGCACCTGCGCCGCCTCGACCACGTGGAGATCGACTATGTCGCCGGCGAGGGCGGGCTGCTGCGCGCACTGCTGCTGGCCGGCTGGCTGGCGTCGAGCCTCGGCTGGGATCTGATCGCCGACGGCGCGGGGCGTGACGGCGACACGATCCAGCTGCGCGTGCGGCGGCCGGGCGTCGGCGCGGCCAGCGGCGATACCCGCACCGTGACGATCGCGCTGCGCCCGGTCGAGTCCGCCGATAACGCCCTGTCCGGCCTCTCCGCCCTGCACCTACGGGCCGTGGACAACATGCTGGCCGACTTTGGCGTCGAGCGCACCGACAGCCCGACCTGCGCGCGCACGCTCGCCCAGGTAGACGGCCAGCCGACGGTGAGCCGGCTGGCCCGCGTCGAGCGCGCCGGGGTCGCCGACCTACTGGCCGCCGAGCTACGCCTGCTCAGCCGCGACCGCACCTTCAGCGCGGCGCTGCAGGCGGCGGCGGGGTTCGCAAAATCATTGTAGGGGCAAAGCAATCGGGCCGGTCGCTCTGCGACCGGCCCGATTGCTTTGCCCCTACTTCTTCTTCCCGCGGGGCACAGCAGATGACGCGTTACGCCCTCGCGGGGCCTGGGGCTGCTCCGGAGGCTTGGGCGCGCCCTGCTGGGCCTGCAGGATCTTGGCGGCCTCGGTGGCGATGGC
>JBAXES010000329.1:0-5367 GCA_037140315.1 Chloroflexales bacterium | reverse complement strand
GTGCCGCCCGCGCCCGCCAATGCTGGCCTGATTGAACCCCTGAGCAATCGCGAAAAAGAGGTGCTGGCGTTGATCGCGGCGGGCCTCTCGAATACCGAGATCGCGGCGCAGTTGTGCCTTTCGCCACACACCCTGAAGGCCCACACCCAGAACATTTTCGGCAAGCTGCATGTCCATAGTCGGGTGCAGGCGATCAACCGGGCCCGCGAGCTCAACTTGCTTTGAGTAGTACTAATACTTTTACCTTAGTCCTTGCGGGCGGATGAATCCGCCCGCAGCTTTTTTTGACCCTGCGATTAACCCTTCTACCTCATCCCTTCCTTTGTCCCGGTTGATACACTGGAGGCGAAAGGAAATGACGTATGTACCAGACTGAAATCCACATCAAGGGCCGGCTCGACCCTAACTGGGCAGACTGGTTTGAAGGGTTAGCGGTGCAGGAGAGCGCCCAGCACGAAACCTTCCTGCGCGGCGAACTCCCGGACATGGCCGCTGTCTACGGCGTTATTTCCCGCCTGAGCAGCCTGGCCATCACGCTGATCTCGGTCAACTGTGTTGAACTATCTTATGGAGCGTCCTAATGGCGGAGTAGTAATTCCTGGAGAACCAAAAGGAGCTAGCCATGACCCTCTGGAGCACGTTGCCGATCATCCCGATCCTGATCGTGTTGCTCTGGCCCATGGTGCCGGTAGCCCAACGACCGCGCTGGGTTGATTTTATGCCGACTACAGCCCTGGCGCTGCTGCTGCTCGACGTGATTATCGACGGCTACCAGCCGCTGCTGCTCGGCGTCTACGCCTTCGCCCTGATCGTATTCCTGGTCACCCTTGGTCGGCTGCGCCCCACTGCCCCCAAGGCGATCAAGCACCGGGTCTGGGCCGGGCTGGGCGGGGTGCTGGCGACGATCCTGCTTGCGGTGTGCGTCGTCCCGCCGACGCTGATCCCGATCCGCTACACGCCGCCTGAGCCCACCGGCCCCTATGGCCTGGGAGTCGTCACCTACGGATGGGAAGACCCGAGCCGACTCGAACCCTACTCGCCCGATCCGAACGCTCATCGCCGGATCGCCGTTGAACTCTGGTATCCGACCGATAATCGACAGCCAGGTGCGCGGGGGGTGGCAGATGCTCCGATCTCGACAAAGCAGCGCAGCTACCCGCTGGTGGTCTTCTCGCACGGCATGACGGGCCTGCGCGCGAGCAATATGAGCACCTACAAGGAACTGGCCAGCCGGGGCTACATCGTCGCTGCGATCGACCACACCTACCTGTCGTTCTACACCCGCTTCCCGGACGGCAAGAGCGTCATGATCAGCCAGCAGTACCTCAACGAGGTCCTGCGCTTAACATCGTCCTCGGCGAGCCCTGCAGAGGACTTCCAGATCACGGGTAAATGGATGGATCTACGCACCGGCGACATGCGCCTCACTCTAGACAAGATCGCCGAGCTGAACAGTGGCGCGGAGCCGGGTCCGCTGGCCGGGCACGTCGATATGAGCCACATTGGACTAACCGGCCACTCGATGGGCGGGGCCACCGCCGCCGCAACCTGCCGCCAGGACGCTCGCTGCACCTCGGCGCTCGTGATCGACGGATCTTTGTTCGGCGAGTATGACCGGGTCAAGCAAGACGGGACGTTGATCAGCGACCCGTTCCCCCGACCGCTCATGCTCGTCTACAACGCCGACTTCTACAAGACCGAGCCCGGGCGGCAGAGCTATAGCACGGATATCAACGTCTTCGAGCATGCGGCGGCGCCGGTCTACAGCGTGATGGTGCAAGGGGCCGGACATTTGAACTTCACCGACCTGCCCGGTCGCGCACCACTCGTGATTAATCTGATGGGGGTGGCGATAAAGACCAACGACACCAAACCCGGCACGATCGAGCCGTTCCGCTGCACCGAGATCCTCAACAGCTATGTCACTGCCTTCTTCGACCAGACCCTGAAGGGTGAGGCGGCCCCGCTGCTGACCGGGCAGCCGCCATACCGTGAGGTGGAAATCGCCAAACACGTCGCGCAGCGGTAGGACAGCCGCCCTACGCCAGAGAGACGTGGAGGAGAGTACCCTGTCGCCCCATCAATCTGCCCGACGAGTCAGGCGGGCTGGCGGCGAGACAGGGCACGCGAGGATATCGCCGCAGTGGATAGGATCACCACCACCACGATGAGCGCGATGGCATTCAGTGCGAGCCCCAGCAGGTTCGGGCTACGCACATCCTGCTGGTTGCGCATGGAGCTGGTCACTGCCAGCAGCGTGTGGAACATCAGCGCCGCTGCCTTTAGCTACCTCTGGGCCAGCTACCACGATGTGGGCGCCTACTATCCCATCGGCGGCAGTATGGCGATCAGCCGCGCGCTGGAGCACATCATCTGCGCCCATGGGGGCGCAATCCGCTACCAGCAGACCGTGTGCCAGATTGCGGTTGCCGCTGGTCAGGCCCGAGCCGTCGAGACCGAGCAGGGCCTGCACGTCGCGGCCGACGTGGTGATCAGTAATGCAAGCGCGCCAGCCACAATGCTGGAGATGGTCGGGCGCGCGCACCTGCCCACGGCCTATGTGGGCAAGGTGGAAGGACCGGCGCACTCCGTTGCCACGCTGGTGGTCTACCTGGGCCTCAGCATGGACGAAGACTATCGCCGTATGCTGGCCGGCGACTTTTCGCAGCAGGGGATGATCATCACGCACTACACGCAGGTGGACCGCGCTGCGGCGCCGACCGGCGGGAGTGTGCTCAGCCTGGCCGTGTTGGCGCCCTGGGCGTACGCTGACCAGTGGGGAACGGGTGGGCAACTCACGGGCTACGCGCAGCTGCCCCAGTATCAGGCGCTGAAGGCGCAGGCCGCAGCGAGGTTGCTTGGATGGGCCGAAGCACTGATTCCTGGGCTCCAGCAGGCGATCCGTTGTGGCTGATGCGGTGTTCACCCCTCGTGACGCAGCAGCTGAACACGCGTGGCGCACGGGTTCTCCTGCTTACACCGGGCCCAGCTTACCGCACCAGCGTCAGCTCCGGTTCCTCGAAGCGGGCATGGGGGACGAACTCCCGCTGCGGGGGGGGCCCGTGGAGGTGGGGCGATGATCCGGCTAGTGCTGGTGGACGACCAGGCTCTGGCGCGGGCGGGCCTCAAGCTGATCCTGGCGCCGGAAGATGGCTTCCAGGTGGTCGGCGAGGCCGCCGACGGCGCGGCGGCCCTCGCGGTGGTGGCCGAGCACCGGCCCGACGTGGTGGTGATGGACGTGCGCATGCGCGGGATGGACGGGGTCGAGGCAACCCGGCGGCTGAAGGCCGACCCACACAGCCCGCCGGTGCTGATCCTGACCACCTTCGACGACGACGAGGTGCTGTCGGGGGCCCTGCGGGCGGGAGCGGCGGGCTTCATGCTGAAGGAGGCCCCGGCCGAGGAGCTGATCCGCGCGGTGCGCCCCGTGGCCGCCGACAACCCCGAGCTTACCCAGGATGTTAGTGACATGCTTCTTCGCGGTGCGCTCGGTAATGATCAGCCGGGCGGCGATCTGCGGGTTGGTGGCCCCCTCGACCAGCAGGGCCAGCACCTCCAGCTCGCGCGGGCTGAGCGGATCGGCTAAGGGCTGTGGGGCGCCAGCTGCGGGCTGACGTGCGCGGGGGCGTGGTACGCCCGTAGCATTGAGCAGCTGTTGGGCGAAGCGCGCGAGGGGGTCATCGGGCGTTAGGTTGCTCGGCCGTCGCTACCACCTGGCGGCAGTGATCAGCCGCCTGCGTGATCTGCCCCTCGTCAATCAGCATCTGCGTGTAGACCGAGCGCGAGATCGCACTGAGGAAGCTGCTCTGCGCCCGATCCGCGTGGGCGATGGCCACCTGAACCTGGATTCTGGCCGCCTGGTGATCGCCTATAGACCATGCGGCCAGGGTCGCATTCACCCCGACCATGCTGCGCAGCACCGAGTCGTCTGGGGCGAGCAGCGCCAGAGCCTGCACGCTCAGCTCGTAGCTCTGCGCCATGCTCCCGGCGTGACGCGCCAGCCAGCCTTTGAGGGCCAGCAGTTCACCCCAGCGCGGGCTACCGGGTGGCTCGTGGGCGGCCAGCACCGGCTCGCCCGCATCCACCGCGCGTGCCAGGGCCGGCCCATCGGGAAGCATCAAGTCGCCCCATGCCCGCGCGAGTAGCAGCGCCGGGCGCGTGACGCGGAGCGCCGCTGGCAGGCTGTCGAGCCAGCGCTGCACGGTCGTGGTCTCGCCCTGTAGCAGGGCCGAGCGTGCGGCGGCCTGGATCAGGTCGGCGGCGACGGTGTGGTCTCCGGCCGCCAGGGCGTGGTCGATCGCCTCGGCGCTCAGCCCTGCGCCGGCCAGCCAGGCCGCCGCCCGGCGTTGCAGCAGGGGGATCTGCGCGGGCGCCTGGCGCTGGAGACGCTGGCGCAGGGTGCTACGGAACAGGTGGTGGTAGCGGTACCAGACGCCCTCGGCGTCCAGCGGGATGAGGAAGAGATTGGCCCGCTCAAGCTCGGGGAGGAGGCAGGAGGCAGGAGACAGGGACCCCCTGCCTCTGGCTGGTGCGCAGCTCGCCGAGCTGGTTGCGCGCCCGCCAGCGACTCATGGGCAGCGGCGGGTCGGAGCGACTGAGCAACACCAGGTGGACCTGGGCCGGCAGGTGGTCGATCGCATAGGCCAGACGGAACCTACGCCTATGCCTACATGCAGCGCTACCCCGACGAGACGGCGGGCTTGGTGCTGGTGGAGCCGGGCGACTATGGCACCGGCAGGTTTGCCCAGTGGCTCGCCGCCCAGCCGCTCTCGTCCGACGAGCTACAGCGCGACCAGGAAGCATACGCTCAGCTCCAGCAATTCTTCCAGAGTCAGACAGACAGCATCAAAGGGATCGCGCCGCTGGCTCCCTTTGGGATCGCGCGGCTCCTGGTCATGCTCAACCAGCTATCGTCGTCGCTCCCACCTGAACTGCAAGATACCCGGAACGTCGATACAACTAGGCCCGCAGGCGCCAGTGGGGCGAGCCTGGCCCTAGTGCTGATTGGTTAGCCAACCGGTGATGGCCGCGACAGCATCGGGGTCGAGCACCGTACCATCGGCGTTGTACGCGGTCACAGCATCACTCGCGCTCAGCTGCGCCCGCGGGCGGGACTCGTGCTTGAGCACGTGGTTGGCGTGCTCCGGGTAGACGATCATATGGTGCCTGCGAGGCGCTGGGCGTTCTCGATCCCGTGGGGGCCGGAGGCGCGCTTGTCGTAGCGCAGGGTGAGGTAGCCCCGCTCGGTGAGCGCCTGGGCCAGCAGGGCGGCGCTGCCGTTCGTGCCCGGGATGAGCGGGGAGTTCCAGTCGCGGTCGGTCGGGCCGCTGCCGGCGACGAAGACTACGGCGGGGAACGGGCCATCAC
>JBAXES010000328.1:0-5372 GCA_037140315.1 Chloroflexales bacterium | reverse complement strand
AGATACTGCTGGCACATGTCACCCCGAGCGAAGCGAGGGGTCTTCCCAATGCGGAGGAGGGAAGATTCCTCGCTTCGCTCGGAATGACAGGGTACGGTTGGTCTCGGCTGCTGCTTTATTCTGTGGACCCTACACCCTACGCCTCGCGCCTCATGCCCCTATTATAGGCCAAATATGGCCTGCTACGAGCGTGAAATTCATAGAATTAGCCGCAGGAACCCCCTCCGTAGCACGGCGAAGACCGCGACATCTTCGAGCGGTTATACGCCGTGCGGCTGGATCGGCTGCGCGAATCAGCGGAATGCCGCGCAATCCTGCAATCGCGCGACTCGCGCGGGCTCTTAGATGCGAGCGACCATGCCAGCCTGGCGACAGGAGCAGACCTGACCGATGAAGCGCTGCTGGCCGCGCTGGGGCTTGGGGCGACCGCAGAGAACGACATCACCCGGCTCGTGCATGTCCGCTCGCGCACGGAGATCAACACCGCCGAAGAGATCGCCCAGCGCACCGCCTGTGAGGACTTCGCCACATTCAGGCCGCTCTTTGACGACGTGCAGCGCCAGCTGGCGACCGGCGAGCGCGAGACGGTGAAATACCAGGACAACGCGGCGGTCGAGCAGGGCCAGCTGTTTATCCTCGACGGGCAGAAGCTGATCGTCGCCGAGCTGGGCGAGCCGTTTGTCGGTGATCATGGCCGCCCAGACCGCAGGCTGCGGGTGGTGTACGACCTACGTGCTCAGGAGCAACTCGGACGATCCCGTCATTAAAGAGCACCGGGCGGTCACCCACAAAATCGGGGTAACCAGCGGCAACGTGAAAAGCCGGATCGCCAACGCGAGGCACGACCCGACCTACCTGCTCGCGGATGTCGAGATCGTCGCAACCTTCACGCTCGTGAACATCAACCGAAAGAAGCTTGAAGCCCTCATCCAGCAGTTCTTCGGCAGCGTGCGGCTCGATCTGGCATTGCCGGATCGCTTCGGATCGCAGGTGAGGCCGCGAGAATGGTTTCTGGTGCCCTTGGATGTGATCGAGGAAACCATTGAAAAAATCAAGGCGGGCACCATCGATCAATTCCGCTATGATCCGACGACAGCCAGCCTCACGCGAACGTAAACTCCGCATGGTCTCTTGTATTGCTGTATCTGACCGTGTTATAATCCCGCCAGCACAACACTGCGCCAGAGGAGATATCTGCAATGGAGCGAACGATCCGCGTCCTCGTCGCGAAGCCGGGCCTTGATGGACACGACCGCGGTGCCAAGGTGATCGCACGGGCCCTGCGTGACGCCGGCATGGAGGTGATCTACACCGGCCTCCAGCAGACCCCGCAGATGATTGTCGAGGCCGCCCTCCAGGAGGACGTCGACGTCATCGGCCTGTCGATCCTCTCCGGAGCCCACATGACCCTGCTGCCCAAGATCGCGCGGCTCCTGCGCGACCAGCAGATGGACGACGTGCTGGTGGTGGCCGGCGGCATTATCTCCGACGAGGACGCCGCCATCCTCAAGGGCGAGCACGGGATCGCCGCCGTCTTCGGCCCCGGCTCGAACACCAACGATATCGTGGGCTTTATCCGCGCCAACGCCGGCATCGCCCGCGACTCGTAAGGCCATGTATATTCCTGATCTCCTCCCCCGCCTGCTCGGCGGCGACCGGCGCGCGCTGGCGCGGGCGATCTCGCTGGCCGAGCAGGGCGGCCCGGCGGCGCGCGCCCTGCTCGCCGCGGCCTACCCGCACACCGGCCAGGCCCACGTGGTCGGTATCACCGGGCCGCCCGGCGCCGGCAAGAGCACCCTCGTCAACGCCCTGGCCCTAGAGTGGCGCCGGCGCGGCCACACCGTCGGCATCGTGGCGGTGGACCCGACCTCGCCCTTCAGCGGCGGGGCCGTGCTGGGCGACCGCATCCGCATGCAGCCGCTCGGCGGCGACGCCGGCGTCTTCATCCGCAGCATGGCCAGCCGCGGTCGGCTGGGCGGCCTCTCGCGGGCCACCGCCGACGCCGTGGCCCTGATCGACGCCGCCGGCTTCCAGGTCGTGCTGATCGAGACGGTCGGCGCCGGCCAGGGCGAGGTGGACATCGCCCGCGCCGCGCAGACCACGATTGTGGTCGAGGTGCCGGGCATGGGCGACGATGTGCAGAGCATCAAGGCCGGGGTGCTCGAGATCGCCGACCTGTTTGTGGTGAATAAGGCCGACCGCGAGGGCGCCGACAAGACCGTCCGCCAGCTGCGCTCGATGCTGCACCTGGGCGCCCCCCCGGCCGACGGCTGGGAGCCGCCGGTGCAGCCCGCCGTGGCCACGAGCGGCCAGGGCATCCCCGAGGTCATTGAGGCGGCGGGGCGGCACGCCGCGCACCTGCGCGCCGAGGGGGGGGCCGACGCCCGCGCCCGCATCACCGCCGAGGGCGAGCTGCGCGCCGCCGTGCAGGAGCTCGCCCTCGAGCGGCTGCGCGGCGCCGCCTGGGACGCCCTCGTCGCCCGGATCGCGGCGCGCCAGAGCGACCCCTACTCGGCCGCCGAGGAGCTGCTGGGGGCGTTGTAGCGCGGCGTAGCCCGCGCCACAACGCCCTCCTGCGGGCGCTGCGCCCCGCGCCCCGCCCAGGGGGCTGGCCCCCGTACGCATCAGGCTCATGGTTTACAGGTACGTTGCACGACGGGCGTTCGGACTGAAGCCCCCCCTCTCCCGCCGCAGCGGGAGAAGGGGACGAGGGGTGAGGGACGCCCGGCGCGGCGTAACTTGATGCGTATCGGGCGCGCAGCCCCAACTCTCCTCTTGCGAAGCAGCCGGCAGGCGCGATACACTCTTGATGGGATAACAGATACGCGCGCCACCGGATCAGCTTATATGTCATTTCGCGCCCGCCTCACCCTCGCCTATACTGGCTTCTTTGCCCTGGCCCTGCTGCTGCTCGGCTGCGGAATCTACTTCTCGGTGCGCCAGTCGCTCTATGGCGGCGTCGAGCGCGACCTCTGGGCGGCCACCCAGCAGGTGCGGGCGATCTTCAACGCCGGCGGCCTTGAGCCCATCCGCACGCCCAGCGGCGAGATCTCGCTCTTCCTCAAGGGCGAGTTCATCCAGATCTTCAATAACCCCAACCTCGGGGCCCAGGTCTTCGACCCCAAGGGCGACATCCTCGACAGCACGCCGAACCTCGATGGGCGCGACCTCACCCTGCCCGAGGGTTCGCTGAGCCTAGGCCCCGACGAGATCAACAAGGGGCTCACCTCGCTGCGCGAGATCAGCGGCGTGCGCATCCAGTCGCTGGTGACGCCCCTGGTGCTTAAGAACGGCCAGGTGGTCGGCATCCTCCAGGTGTTGCGCCCGCTCAAGGATGTGGATCTGACCCTGGGCGTGCTGACCTGGATCCTGCTCGGCGGCGGCGCGATCGCCCTGATCATCACCGCCGCCGGCGCGGCCCTGCTCTCGCGCCGCGCCCTGCTGCCGATCGACCAGGTCACGCAGACGGCCCAGAGCATCGTGCGGGCCGAGGACCTCGGCCAGCGCGTGCCGGTGCCGCCCCAGCAGGACGAGCTGCACCGCCTGACCGTCACGATCAACGATCTGCTCGGTCGCCTGGAGGGGCTGTTCAATGCCCAGCAGCGCTTCGTGGCCGATGTGAGCCACGAGTTGCGCACGCCCCTGGCGGCCATGCAGGGCAACCTGGAGATCTTGTCGCGCGGGGCCTGCAATAACCCCGAGATCCTCGACGAGGCGATCGGCGATATGCGCCGCGAGACGGCCCGGCTGATCCGTATGGTCAACGATCTGCTGGTGATCGCCCAGAGCGATACCCGTCAGCAGGTCCGCAGCGAGGATGTGGAGCTCGACACGCTGCTGCTCGAGGTCTATCGCGAGCTGCGCCCCCTGGCCGGCAACGTCACCCTGCGCATCGGCGCTGAGGACCAGGTGCTGATGACCGGCGACCGCGACCGGCTCAAGCAGGCCCTGTTGAACCTGGGGGTGAACGCCATCCAGCACACCCCGCAGGGCGGCTCTGTGACGCTGGGCCTGGAGCGGCGCGAGGGTTTTGTCTGCCTGACCGTATCTGATACCGGCGAGGGCATCGCCGAGGAGGATCTCCCGCATATCTTCGACCGATTCTACCGCGCTGATCGCTCGCGATCACGGCACAGCGGCGGCGCGGGGCTCGGCCTCTCAATCGTCCGCTGGGTCGCCGAGGCGCACAAAGGCTCGGTGACTGTCGCGAGCATCCCTGGGCGCGGCAGCACCTTCGCGATCTGGCTGCCGCTCGAGGCGGACGCTGAGGAGGTGTCACTCGACGGCGCCCCGCTGGAGCTGGTATTATAGCCACAGGCTATCGCGATCTGTAGTGGAGTTCTCCCATGGCGCTCGATCATCGCACGGAGCAGGGAACCTCGAATCATTGGTATCGCAGGGGCAGGGCCGCCGTCCTGGCCCTACGCTATGGCTTCGGGGCCTTCTTTCTCTACGGGGCCTACCACAAGACGACCCGCCACTGGATGACGAGTCCGGTGATGCGCGAGCACTTCGCGCAGCGGCTGAGCGAGCTGGACCCGCAGAGCTTCTCGGCGGCCTACCTGCGTCGCTTCGCGATCCCCTGGTACAAGCCGGTGTCGTGGGTGCTCACCATCGGGCAGATCGTCGTGTCGATCGGCATGCTGCTCGGCGTCGCCGTCCGCCCGACCGCCGCGCTGTCGCTCTTCCTGCTGCTGAACATCAGCGCCGGGGCCTTCTTCAACCCGAGCATGCCGCCCTTCCTCGTCGCCGCCGTGCTGTTTATGGCCACGCCCTCCGGGCAGTGGTTCGGCCTCGATAAGCAGCTCCACGCGAAGTACCCGGACTCGATCTGGTTTAAGTAGCGGGGCACCCTCACCCCCGGCCCCTTTCCCGCTGCGGCGGGAGAGGGGAGACTCAATCCGAAGTGGTGCGGCGAACTGCTGACAAGATATGCCACGGCGCTGAAATGAAACTCCCCCTCTCCCACAACGTGGGAGAGGGGGACGGGGGGTGAGGGCGTGTGCTGCCTACGCCCCGAGCTGCGCGGCGCGCTCGATCATCTGGCGCAGCTCCGGGAGCTGGTCGCTGTTGGGCTGATCGGCGGCCAGCTGGGCCACCAGGGCGCCCACGTCGGCCAGGCCCCAGCGCTGGGCGTAGGGCGATCCGCGCAGGTGCTCGGCCAGCGCCGCCGCCGCCGCCGCCAGGCGCAGGCTGGCCGGGGCGGCCGCGAAGTCGCCGCCGAACGATGTGCTGGCGAAGGGCTGGCTCAGCTCGCGCACCGCGCCGCTCTGCGGGCCGGCCACAGCGTGACGGCGCTGTACGAGGTGGTGCTGACCGAGCAGGGCAGCGGCGAGGCACTCAGCGTACACCTGCGCTGGGCCGACCCGCAG
>JBAXES010000327.1:0-5407 GCA_037140315.1 Chloroflexales bacterium | reverse complement strand
CACCTCGGCGTTGGCGACCCGGCTGATCTCCAGGGCGCGGCGGGCGGACTGAAGGGCGATCAGGCTTGGGTCGCAGAGCGTAACATACCCGCGCTGTGCGGCACGGGCCAGGGCCACGCCGAGGGCCCCGTGGCCGCAGCCGAGCAGCAGGATACGCTCGTCGGTCGCCGGGGCGACCAGCTTCGCGCAGAGGGCGGCTGCGTCATCGCCGGGATGCGGTGGGAATGTCATGACGCTATCGTACCACGGCTCACCCGCCGTAGCGATGCGCGATCAGATCAACCTGCGAACCGTAGCCCTCGCCAAACAGGTTCAGGTGGTTGAGCAGGTGGTAGAGGTTGTAGAGGTCGCGCCGCTCGACGTAGCCCGGCTCCAGGGGCCAGGCCTGGTTGTAGGCGGTGGAGAAGGCCGGGCTGAAACCGCCGAACAGCTCGGTGAAGGCGATCTCAGCCTCGCGGTCGCCGTAGTAGACCGCCGGATCGATCAGGCCCGGCGCGCCGCGCGGGTCGGCGGCGACCACATTCCCGGCCCAGAGATCGCCGTGGAGCAGCGCTGGCTGGCGGCTCACCCCGGCGAGCAGGTCGCCCACGCGCCCCAATAAGCGCTCCAGGCTACGGCGGCGCCCGACGCCGAGCAGCCCGCGCGATCCGGCAAGATCGAGCTGGGGCAGCAGCCGGCGCTCGACAAAGAACTGCGGCCAGTCGCTGTCCCAGCCATTGCGCTGCGGCGTCCCGCCGATATAGTTGTCGTGGTCAAGCCCGTAGGCCGGGGCGGTGCTGCGGTGCAGCGCCGCAAGCTGTGCGCCGAGGGCGGCCATATCGACCGGGGCGCCGCCCTCCAGCCACTCGCTGAGCAGGAAGGCGTGGCCAGCCTCGGGCGCGGGGTCGGCGACGGCGACGACGGCGGGGACACGCACGGCGCCGGCGGCGCCCAGCAGCTCCAGGCCACGCGCCTCGGCGGCGCGGGCGCCGGGCAGCGGGTTGGCCGTCCACTTGAGCGCGAAGCGCCCGCGCGCCGTGCTGATCCGCTCCAGCCGCGCGCCGAAGCTCTGGCCGAGGGACTCGGCCCGCTGGATAGTCGCCCCCAGGATCGTCTCGATCCGGATGCGCAGATTGTCGGGGAGAGTCATCGCTCTATCTCGTGTTCGCGCTCGCAGATCTGCTCAAGCAGCCCGCGGCACCCGGCGCTGACGAGGCCGTAGACCTCATCGAAGCGATCGTCATAGTAGGGGTCGGGCACCTCGCGGACGGGCGCGTCCGGGGCGTAGGCAAGCAGCAGGCGCGCGCGGGCGTGGGCCTCGGGGTGGAAGCGGGCCATATCCGCCAGGTTCTCTTCATCCATGGCGACGATATAGTCGAACTGTGTGAAGTCGTCGGGTGTCAGCTGGCGGGCGCGCTGGCCCCCAGCGTCGATGCCGTGCCGGCGCAGCACCGCCAGGGTGCCCCGGTGCGGGGGCTCGCCGGCGTGCCAGCCGCCGGTGCCGGCAGAGTCGATGCGCAGGCGCGCGGCGAGCCCAGCCTCCTGAGCCATGTGGCGGAACACCGCCTCGGCCATCGGCGACCGGCAGATGTTACCCATGCAGACAAATAGGACCCCAACAGGGTTAGACGCTATCATCAATGACACTCCTGGCTAATCTAATGAGGGCAGGGGAGCGGCTGCACCGCCCCCCTATTATATTTGGGTTTGAGGTGGGCAGATTCGCCGCCCACCTCAGGCCCAGAGCGGGCTTGGGGCGCGGCCCCTGAATCGGTCAGCCGAGGGCGGCGAGGATAGCCGGGGCGACCTCATCGATCCGCGCGACAGCGGCGAAGTGCGGGGCGTCCGGCCCGATCACCAGCAGCGGCACCGGGTTGCGCGTGTGGCTCTGGGTCGCGCCATCCTCAATGTTGCCGTGGTCGCTGGTGATCAGGATCGTGTCGGCAGGGCCCCGGGCGGCGAGGAGGCCGCCGATGAGCCGGTCGATGCGCGCGAGCACCTCTGGCGCGGCGCCCGCACCCATGCGCCCGTGGCCGGCCAGGTCGGGCAGGAAGCACTCGAAGAAGACCAGAGCGTGCTCGCGGGCCAGCCCCGCCAGGTGGCCCCCGGCGAGCTCGGGGTCGATGAGCGCCAGGCCCGCGCCCTCGCCGCGCTCGTGGGCGGCCTGGCGGGTGATGTCCCAGCTCAGGGCGCGGCCCGCGCGCAGGTCGTCGCTATCGCGCAGGCGCACGTCGGCCCCCTCGGCGGCGATCACGCTGGCCGACCGGCGCAGGCGGCGGGCCGCGATCGCCTGCCAGTACCCGGCGCTGAAGGCGTTGGCGAAGGCGACCGCGTGGCCGGCCTGGCGGGCGAGGCGGAAGATCGAGCGCTCGGCGAGCAGCGGGCGCAGCGCCACTGGCGGGAAGTTCGGCTGGTGGCGACCGTGGAGGGCCGGCGCGTTCACCCCGGCCAGCAGAGCGACGTGGCCGGTGCCGCTCTGGGGCAGCCCGGCAACGCCGAGGCATGCGTCGATGGGCCGTAGCAGCAGGCCCGGCCGATCCTGCAGCTGCTCGATCGTGAGCGGGCCGCCGAGCAAGGCCTGGATGTTCGCCGTCGCCGCTGCGGCGAGGGGGTTTGTGGCGGCGCTGGGCGCGAGCCCCAGGCCGTCGAGGAAGGCAAAGACCACTGACATCGTGATTCCGCCATTGTTGACATTTATCACAAGCTCGTCTATAATTCGACCCATTGTAAAGCATAGTTTTGACATCCGCCACGGTTGACCCTCCAGCCCAGTTTATCTCATTACGAGGCGTAGGAGAGCTAGCCACCTCGCGGAGCCTAAAGTAGGCGCCGGTTTAGGGTGTTTTTTCAGCCAGCGTCATCGCGGCAGCTGAAGGGCCACCACGCAGAGCAAAAACGCGAAAACCGAGCGCGCCTATCTGTGCAATGCAGGTGGCGCTTTTTGTTGGGTTGGACGGGGCGGGGTCAAACAAATTCTCTGGCAGGAGGCCCTTTAGCATGTCAGTGCAACCGGATCAGGAGACCTTTGAGGAGCTCGAGGATCTAGACTGGACCAAGCTTCTCGACGAGTATGACTATGCCCGCCCGCAGCGCGGTGAGCTGCGCGACGGCATGATCATGCAGATCGAGGACAACGGGGTGCTGGTCTCGATTGGCACCAAGCGCGAGGGCGTGATCCCCTCGCAGGATCTGCGCCAGATGGGCGATGAGTTCGTCGGCGCCCTGCGCATCGGCGAGACGATCCAGGTCTACGTCCAGGAGCCTGAGAACCGCGACGGCGACCTGATCCTCTCGCTGACGATGGTTCAGGTGGCGAAGGACTGGGAGCACGCCGAGCTGATGTTCACCGAGGGCGGCATCGTGCGCTGCAAGGTGATCGGCTTCAACAAGGGCGGCCTGCTCGTCCAGTTTAACCGCATCCGCGGCTTCGTGCCGGCCTCGCAGGTGGCCCAGCTCCACGGCCGCACCGCCGCCGAGGAGCGCCAGCAGGCCCTGCAGAAGATGGTCAACCAGGAGATCCCGCTCAAGGTGATCGAGGTGGACCGCGAGCGCAACCGGCTGGTGCTCTCCGAGCGCAGCGCGACCCAGGAGTGGCGCAAGGCCCAGAAGCAGCGCCTGCTCACCGAGCTGCAGCCCGGCGATGTCCTCTCGGGGCGCGTCAACCAGCTCACCAACTTCGGCGCCTTCATCGACCTCGGCGGCGCCGATGGCCTGGCCCACATCTCCGAGCTCTCCTGGCAGCGGGTCAACCACCCGCGCGAGGTGCTCTCGCCCGGCCAGGAGGTCAAGGTGGTGGTGGTCGAGATCGACCGCGACCGCGAGCGGATCGGGCTGTCGCTCCGCCAGCTCCAGGCCAACCCGTGGGACACAATCGACCAGCGCTACAGCCTCGGCCAGCTGGTCACCGGCCCGGTCACCAACGTCACCCCCTTCGGCGCCTTCGTGCAGGTTGAGGACGCGGTCGAGGGCCTCATCCACGCCAGCGAGCTGGATGTGGACCCGCAAACCCAGCCGCGCGATGTGCTCCAGCCCGGCCAGCAGGTCACCGCGAAGGTGATCAGCCTGGACCGCCAGCGCCAGCGCATGGGCCTCTCGCTGCGCCGCGTCGGCGAGGGCGATGGCAAGCCGGTAGAAGCCCCCGCCGCCGAGGCCTAGCCTCGCCAGCGGAGACAGCGAAGACCGGGAGGCACACGTGCCTCCCGGTTTTCGCTGTCTCCTTGTCGCATCGCCACGAGTGTGGTATCGTCTCCATCGCACGAGATGCAGCAAAGGAGCGAGCCTATGCGGGTCTTATCTGGCGATGATGTGCGGCGGGCGGTGCCGATGGGGGCCGCCATCGACGTGGTAGAGACAGCCTTCGCGCGCCTCTCCGATGGCAGCGCCGTCGTCCCCCTGCGCATGCACCTGGAGACCCCCGAGCGGGATGCGGTCAGCCTGTTTATGCCGGCGCGGATCGCCGGCGGCGCGTCGGCCGCCCTCGGGATCAAGGTGGTGTCGGTCTTCCCCCAGAACGCCCGCAACCACGCCGAGCCCACGATCTATGCCCTGGTGAGCCTCTTCGACCCAGAGACTGGCCGTCCCCTGGCGGTGATCGATGGCACCTATCTCACGGCGCTGCGCACCGGGGCGGCCTCGGGCGTGGCCACCCGCCACATGGCCCGCGCCGACGCCCATCGCCTGGCGGTCTTCGGGGCCGGAACCCAGGCCCTGCCCCAGATCCTGGCCGTCTGCGCCGTGCGCCCGATCGACACCGTCTGGATCGTCAACCGCTCGCGCGACCGGGCCGCACTCCTGGCCGCCCGTCTGCGCGGCGAGGGCTACCGCGGCGATGTGCTGATCGCCCCGAGCGCCGCCCAGGCCCTCGCCAATGCCGATGTCGTCTGCACCGCAACCTCCTCGGCCACGCCCCTGTTCTGTGACGCCGACCTGCGCCCCGGCACGCATATTAACGCCGTGGGGGCGTATACGCCGACCATGGCCGAGGTGCCGGGTGAGACGGTGGCCCGCGCCCGCCTGATCGTCGACCAGCTGGCCGCCGCCTGGGCTGAGGCCGGTGAGCTGGTGCAGGCCCGCGCCGCCGGGCTGATCGACGCGAGCCACGTGGCCGGCGAGATCGGCGCGGTGGTGACCGGCGCCATACCCGGTCGCACAGCAGAGGACCAGATCACCATGTTTAAGTCGGTGGGCAACGCCGTCCAAGACCTCGCCGTCGGCGCGCTGGCGCTCTCCCACGCCGAGGGGCGCGGCCTGGGGGTCGAGGTGAGCCTGTAGCGTGGCGCACTCCCCACGCCTTATCGGATTCTGTCATCGAGACGCCAGCGGCCCTTCATTCAATGTTTACGGAACGGACATACCGTATGTGTATGATATTGAGTGCCTGCTCAATAATTCGGGGTAACTTGGCAAATACTAGCGAGAGCGGGTATAC
>JBAXES010000326.1:0-5418 GCA_037140315.1 Chloroflexales bacterium | reverse complement strand
TTCTCGCCGGGCTGCACATAGCCGAGATACCTGGTGATGTGGATAATCGCATCGCGCCATGCTGGGAAGGCTGGCAGCGGCGAGATCACGTCTTTACTCAGGCGATAATTGAGATACAGGTCTTCGACGCTCAGCGATTCCGGGTGATGGTATTGGATGTCACGCACCTGCGGCGAAATCGAAAAGGCGACCTGGATATAATCGTCCAACGCATAATCGCGCTCAGCCCCACAGATTGGGCACAGATAGTGGGTGCGGAGTTGGCTCAGGGTGTGCAAGCTGTCGACGATAAAGCCGCAGTGTGGGCACACGATATGCCAATCCATCTCAAAGAGTCCAATTTTAGTCGCGTTCAAAAATAGATCCACTGCCTCGGCTTCAGCCATGCTGCGCTCTAGCGCATACTGGATTGGGTTGACGCGAAACACATCAACATCCGGAGCGGAGCGAATGAACGTCTCAAGTTTGGACATCACGCGCGGACTCCAGGGGCGCGCCTGTTCCAATCGCGAGAGCTGCTCCTCAAGTTGCTGATGATTGACCTTGATATTGGGCATGAGCATACTTTCTTAGACAAGGTTACAGGGAACAGAAATACCGCATCCTGATGCCGTGCAATTGCCTGAACTGTAACGTACGCTGAAACCTTGTCTTAGCAATAGGGCGTTGTGGCGGTAAGCACGGCGGTCTGTGTCCGGGCACCGAGGTGCAGCGCCACGAGCGCAGCCAGGTCGGCGAGCGCCGCGTCGAGCAGGGCCGGTGGGTGCTCCGGCAGCGCCTCGACCACCAGCACGGCGTCGCGGGTCTGCGCCGTGAGCTTCGTCCGGTCCGCCTCGCGCCAGTTCCAGCAGCGGCAGATCGCGCCCACGTCGTCGCGGTAGATCACCTCGCCCGCCCGCGCGGGGTCGTCCTCGGTCGCGCCGATGGTCCGGAACGGCTCGCCGCCCACCGCCCGCGTCAGCCGGACATCGCCCACGATCGCCGCGAGGTCTTCGCCGCCGCAGGGCAGCGCGTGCCGCAGCGATACGGCGTTGTACAGGTCGACCAGCGGGCTGATGGAGCGCACCCGCTCAGCCTGGGCGGCCCGCAGCAGGCTCTCGATCGAGGAGCGGTACTGCGACGGCTTCATCCCAAAGCGGGCGTAGGCGGCCCGCCAGGGCGCGACCGCCGGGTGTGACGCGATCTCGGCCCCCTCTAGCGTCGTCGCCCGGCGGCGCACCTCGTCCGCCAGCAGCGCGGCCGCCACATCCACCCCCACCATGTTGTCCACCCCGTGTGCGGTCACCACCCCGATCCGCGCCGTAGGAAACAGCGCCCAGAACGCCTCGGTCACGAGCAAGTGCATCGTATTGCTCCACTCAATATCCACCTCCACGTAGTGAAATAGCTCTTCTCTCGATTGTGACGCGGCCCTCGCTACGGGCGGTCGATCGGAAGCGTGCAGCCCATCTGGAGCGCGCACGTCGCCGGCAGCTCGTACAGCTGGGGTGGCTGGCCCTGGCGGTGCTACGCCACGGTGCGGCGGCGCGGGTCGACGAGCAGCACATCGCGGAGGCCGGCCCCCAGGTAGCGCGCCACGGCGTCGCGGTCTTTCTGCTTGTAGCCCGCGCTGAGCACCTCGACCACGGCGCCGGGGATTGTGTCGCTGATCGCCCCGTCGGGGCGCGGGGGCCTGGCGCAGAAGATGGCGATGTCGGGGCGGCGCAGCAGGTCGGGCGCGAATGCGATGTAGGTGTCGGCGATGTGGTGGCAGCCGCAGGCCGCGTCCGGCGGGTTGTGGCGGGTGATGCTCTGCCGGATATCATCGACGACGCCGTTGTGCAGCGCCCCCGGCACGGCCTTCCAGGTGGGCACGCCGCCGGTGATCTCCAGCCGCACGCCCTGGTAGGCGAGGCGCTGGATGTCCTGGTAGGTTGGGAGGGTCAAGAGCGCACCTGCTCCTCGGTCTGCCTCGCCCGGCTGCGCCGCTTGGCCAGCGTGGACTCCGATGGCGCGGCCTCGGCGGGTCGGCCCCGGCGCGGCGGGCTCGCCGCCCACCGCGCCCGCAGCGCGGCCACGCTGGCCGCGCTGACGAGCCACTGGCCGCCGCGCGTGTCCGGGCCGATGCGCCGCCCGGCCAGGTCGCCGCGATTGAGCAGGCGCAGGACGTAGACGGCGGAGCGGTCGAGGCGCTCGGCGGCCTCGGTGGTGGTGATCAGATCATCGTCCATCCTCGTCCCCCTCGTCATGCTCATCACGCAGCGCGTAGTACGCCCGCGCCCATGGCCACACCGCCCGCTGAACCTCGCGCCGGCGCTCGCGGATCTCGCCGCGGATCGCCAGCGCCGCCAGCGCCGCCCCGCACGCCACCGTTAACCGTACAAACACCATGACACCGTCCTCTATCGTCGTGTGTCTTTATTGTGCTACGTGTCTAACAATTTGTCAACAGGCAATCTAGCCCGCTCAGACACAACAACGCGCCCCTTGTCCGATGCCGGGCAAGGGGCGCGTTGTGATCGGGGATGTAGGCAGATCGCTTACCACCTCCAGAAGCTGGGCAGCCATGTGGTGATCTACCAGCGGGCGGAGGGGGCGGTCGAGGTGGCGGCGACGCTCCAGCCCGATGTGATCCTGCTCGATGTGCTGCTTCGCCAAGCCCGTCGGCCTGCGTCGGCTGCGCGAGGCGATGGCGCGCCTGCTCGCGCCGCCTGCCTGAGGCAAGTATGCCCAGGGAGCGCATCCATGCCTAGCGACGGTGCGTCGGCGCGGGTTGACGCGCGGCACATCGCGGACGCCGGCCCCCGGGAGAGCGCCACGGCGCCCGGCTGCGCCGCTTGGCCAGCGTGGACTCCGATGGCGCGGCCTCGGCGGGCCGCGCCGAGGCGCGTGTGTCTCATGCCAGCCTATTCGTGCTGGGTGCTACTCGCCGCAACCACCGCGCTGTCGGGCAGCACCCGCCCGGTGGCCGCTTCGACGTAGAGCGTCCGCGCATCCATCGGGACGGCGTAGGCGACGGTGCCCTGATAGGTGATCAGCATCGGCGCGTCGGTGATGGTCGCGCCGGGCGCGGTGTCCTGAGCGATGATCGCCGCCTGATCGGGCGAGATGGCATAGGCGCGGGACTGGACAGCGCCCGGCTGAGCCACACTCGCCGTGCTGCTCGTGTGGCTCCAGATCACATCGCCCACGAACATGAGCACGACGGCGACCATCATGGCGGAGAACATGCGAACTGTGCGGGTATTCATAAGAGCGACCCCTTTCATTACTAGATATTAATCCTAGATGTAGGATAATATGACAAGATTGGAATATATTTAAAATGAGGCGGTCATTTTTCTAGGGATTTCTTAATGTGATTGCGATGCGAGTGAGGCGATACTGATAGTATTTTGTTGCGATTAGCGCCACATTCTTGCAGGAAAAAAGGGTTAGAGCAATATCCGTTATTATCGGCGTCATAGTCTGGGGCGATAGGATTAGATCGCAGCGCATCACACACCGCTACATGCTACGTCGCCGCCGGCGACAAAAAGTAACGGGTGGATTCATCGATTATTCATCTGATCACTGCGGCCAGAGAACCCGCGCCCTATTGCACCCAGCGCCGCGCGGTGATGCATTGTCATGCACACGCTACGCCGTGCCGAACAAATCCGGCCTTGACAAAACAAATAGCTATGCAGTAATATATCTACGTAGATATATTACTGCATAGCTATTTGTCGATTGCGCATCGCGAGACAGGAGCCCCATGCCGCTTGCCCACGCCATCCTCGGCTTTCTCGAATACCAGCCCATGTCGGGCTACGACCTGAAGAAACACTTCGACCAATCCATCGCCCACTTCTGGTCTGCGACCCAGAGCCACATCTACAAGGCCCTGGAGAACCTAGAGAAAGACGGCCTGGTCGAATCGCAGCACATCCCCCAGGAAGGCCGACCCAACCGCAAGCAGTATCGGATCACCGCTGTGGGGGGCGACGAGCTGCGGCGCTGGGTGCAGACGCCGCTGCCGCTGGAGATCAAACGCGAGGCATGGCTCATCCAGGTCTTCTTTGCCCACGGGATGACCAATGACGCGATCATCGACCTGTTCGAGCAACGGATCGCCGCAATCCGTCGCTATTGCGCGCAGCTCCAGCTTGCGCAGACAAACATCGACGAATCCTACGCGCAGGTCGGCGTCGACCGGCTCCGCGATCTCTGGCAGCTGACGCTCGACTACGGGACTGAGTACTACGCGCACGAGATCGCCTGGCTGGAGCAGACCCGCGAGCGCATCCGCACCCTGCCCCCATTCACGCCGCCGAACCCGTAACTATGGAGGTGTCCTCTGCTGTACCTGACCGTCAAGTGGATCCACATCCTATGCGCCATCGTGTCACTCGGGGCCAACCTCACCTACTTCCCGTGGTTTATGCGGGTGCCCAAGCAGCGCGAGACGCTGGTGTTCACCCTCGGCACCATTCGCCTGCTCGACACCTGGATCGCCAACCCATCCTATGTGCTGGCCTACATCACCGGCGAGGTGATGATGCGGGTCGGCGGCGGGGTCGCCTACGCCACCCCGTGGATGACCGCCTCGCTGGTGCTCTACGCCACGGTCTCGGTGCTGGGGCTGTTCGTCTACGCGCCCCTGCTCAAGAGGCAGCAGAAGCTGGCAGCGGCCAACGGCGCCGATGACCCCGCGTACCAGCGCGTTGCGCGCAGTGGAGTCGTGCTGGGGACGCTGATCGTCATCCTGACGATCGGGATCACCTTCCTGATGGTGAACAAGCCGCAGCTGTGGTAATTCTCTATGGAGGACATATGAAAGCCCTGATCCTGAACGGCTCACAGGTCGCCGACGCCACCGCCCCCGCCGTCTCCGCCGCGCTGTGCGAGCAGCTCCAGGCCCGCGGCTGGGAGATCGAGCACATCCTGCTGCGCGAGCAGCAGATCGGCACCTGCGCCGGCGACTTCTTCTGCTGGATCCGCAGCCCCGGCGTCTGCAACACCAATGACGACAACCGCGAGATCGCCGCCAAGATCGTGCAGTCCGACCTGCTGATCTTCCTGACCCCGGTGACCTTCGGCGGCTACAGCGCGCTGCTCAAGCGGATGGTCGATCACCTGATCCAGAACCTCTCGCCCTTCTTCACCCACATCGACGGCGAGGTGCATCACCAGCGCCGCTACCCGCGCTACCCGAACCTGCTGTCGATCGGCTGGATGGATGCGCCGGACGCGGCCAGCGAGGTGATCTTCCGCACCCTGGCGCGGCGCAACGCCCTGAACATGTACGCGCGCACCACCGTCTGCGGCATCGTGACCGGAACCCCGGCGGCGGGCGATCTGGCGGCCCAGGCTGACGGCTGGCTGACCGCAGCCGCCAGCGGGGTCAGCTCGCCCGTGCCCGCCCTGCCGCCGCCGGCCGCCGGCCCGCTGGCGGCG
>JBAXES010000325.1:0-5421 GCA_037140315.1 Chloroflexales bacterium | reverse complement strand
GCTGGCGGCGGCGGCGCTGGTGACGGCGGGCCTGGCGGCGGTGGAGTGGCGGGCTGAGGCCCCGATCCTGCCGGTGCGGCTGATCGTGCGCGACCGCATGTTCGCGGTGGCCTGCGCCCACGGCCTGCTGGCGGGCTGGGTGATGTTCGGCAGCATGGCCTACATCCCGCTGTTCGTGCAGGGCGTGCTGGGCACCAGCGCCACCCAGGCCGGCTCGACCCTGACGCCGATGCTGCTGGGCTGGGTGATCACCAGCATCATCGGCAGCCGGCTGCTGCTGCGCGTTAGCTACCGCACCCTGGCGATCACCGGCATGAGCGGCTTTGTGCTGGGCACCTTCCTGCTCGCGCGGGTGCGCCCCGACATGAGCCAGCTGGAGCTGATGGCCGCCCTGGCGCTGATGGGCTTCGGCATGGGCGCGTCGGTCCCGGCCTTCCTGATCGCGGTGCAGAGCAGCGTGGCCCGCAGCCAGCTTGGCTCGGCCACCGCGACGGTGCAGTTTAGCCGGACGATCGGCGGCACCCTGGGGGTGGCGGTGCTGGGCGTGCTGCTGGCGGCGGCGCTCAACGCGGCGATGCTGGCGGCGGGGCTCGACCCGACTGCGGTTCCGCTGGGCGCGCTGCTCAACGGCGATGCTGGCGGCGCGGCGGCCCTCGGCGGCGGCGCGCGGGCGGCCCTGGCCATCGCGATCGGACACACCTTCAGCTCAACGCTGTGGATCGCCGTGCTGGCTCTGGCCGTCACCTTCCTGGCCCCGCGCGGCAGCGTCGCCGACCTGCGCAACCGGCGCGCCGCCGATGACGCCGGCGCGGCGGAGGCCAGCGCGACAGCGCATTAGGGGGGGCGGCTACGCCGCCCCCAGGGCTCGTGCAATGCCCTGGGGCTGCGCCCAGGCCTACTTTTTGTTAGGTTTGGGCGGCGCAGCCGCCCAAACCTAACAAAAAAAATAACGGAGGGGGCGGCGCAGCCGCCACCCTCCGTCACCTTGTCGCATATGGACGCATCGGGTACAATTGGCGGGCGCGTTTGACCGGGTGTGTCATATGGGAGGGGCCAGGGTGAGTAGCCCGATTGAGGCGGTGCGCGGGATGCGCGATGTGCTGCCGGGCGAGCAGCGGAACACGGCGCAGGTGCGCGCGACCCTGGAGCGCGTCCTGGCCCAGCACGGCTATGCGCCGATCGACCTGCCGATCGTCGAGCAGCGCGAGCTCTACCTGCGCAAGCTGGGCGAGGAGCTGGTCGGCAAGGTGTATGAGTTTAGCTTCGGCGGGCGCGAGCTCGCCCTGCGCCCGGAGTGGACGGCCTCGGTGCTGCGGGCCTACGTGGCCAATATGCAGGATCAGCCGCTGCCCCTGCGGCTCGCCTACAGCGGCCCGGTCTTTCGCTACGAGCGCCCCCAGCGCGGCACCTACCGCCAGTTCACCCAGGTCGGCGTGGAGCTGGTGGGCGGGCCGGCGCCGCGGGCCGACGCCGAGGCGATGGCCCTGGCCTGCGCCGGCCTCGACGCCGTGGGCGTGGGCGGCTACCGCGTGGTGGTCGGCCACATCGGGCTGATCCGCGAGCTGCTGGTCGGCCTGGGGCTGGAGGAGCGCACCCAGGGCACGCTCGCCTGGAGCATGGAGCGCATGCGCGTCGAAGGCGTCGACGCCCTGCGCGAGCGCATCAGCGAGACGATCGGTGAGCCGCCGCCCGGCCTGGATCTGCCCGCCGGCCTCGACGAGGGCCAGGCGGCGGGCTGGCTACTGGGCATGCTCGACGCGATGCGCATCGACCTGAGCACCGGCACTCGCGACCCGCAGGATGTGATCGCGCGCCTGCTGCGCAAGCTGCGCCGGGGCGACCCGCAGCCCCAGATCGACCGCGCCCTGGACCTGCTGTACCGCCTGGGCCAGCTGCGCGGGTCGCCCGCCGAGGCGCTGCCCCAGGTCGCCGCCCTGCTCGCCGAGTCCGGCCTGGAGTCGGCGGCCTACGCCGAGCTGCGAGATATTATCGCCCTGCTCGCCGACCACGGCATCGACCAGGGCCGGGTGGAGATCGACCTCGGCCTCGGCCGCGGCCTGCACTACTACACCGGCCTGATCTTCGAGATCTACGACGGCGACCAGATGCAGCTCTGCGGCGGCGGCCGCTACGACGACCTGGTGTCGGCCCTCGGCGGGCGCCAGCCGACCCCGGCGGTGGGCTTCGCCTACGGGCTGGAGCGGGTGGCCGCCCTGGCCGCCGCTGCTGCGTCGGCTGACGAGCGCCTGGCCCTGGTGGCCCCCGTCTCCGACGACGACTATGTCTACGCCCTCGAGGTGGCCCGCCGCCTGCGCCGACGCGGCTTCACCGCCACGGTGGATGTCCGCGGGCGCAGCGTGGCCACCAACCTGCGCGACGCCGCCCGGCGCGGCGTCGGCTACCTGGCCGTCGTCGGCGACGAGGAGCGCGCCCAGGGCGTGATTGTCTGGCGCGACCTCGCCAGCCGTGACGAGCGGCGGGTCGCCCTCGGCGAGATTGACGCGCTCTGAGCATGTGGATTTTATATCAGATCTTGATTGATACCGTGCATCCTGTCACCCTGAGCGCAGCGAAGGGTCTTCCCATCCACGCGCCTGGACGATGCGTCGCTGCGCTCCTGAGAACCATCCCGCGCACCGGTCATTCCGAGCGCAGCGAGGAATCTTCCAGCTACCGTTATGGGAAGACCCCTCGCTGCGCTCGGGGTGACCGGCGAAGACGTTTCTCCCGGCGCCACTGGCCCGCCGGCCATTTGATACTCAGCATGACATACACATTGTCATGTGAGAGTTGATATTATAGGAGCAACTGATGGGTGAGACGCCCGCGTGGGGGCTCTACGCCGAGCTTCGACCGGCCGAACTGGCGGCGATCCGCAGCCGAGCCCCCGCCGTCTATCTGCCCTGGGGCTCCCTCGAGTGGCACGGGCCGCACCTGCCCCTCGGCATAGACGGGATCGTGGCCGAGGCTGTGGCCAGTCGGGTTGTCCGGCGCACCGGCGGCGTGCTGATGCCCACCACATGGTGGCCAGCTGGGGCCCTGCCCCACCCGGACTCGCTGAGCGCCGCCGACGCGTCGCTTGGCGACCTGCTGGACGGCATCTTCGCCCAGCTTGCCGCCGCCGAATGGCGGGTGGTCGTCGTGGCCAGCGGCCACAGCGGCCACGCCCACGAGCTGGCCATGATCGCCGCCGCCGAGCGGGCGATCGACCGCCACGGGCTGCTGGCCCTGGCGATCCCGCCCCTGGCCCTGGTGGACGAGGCCATGCTCGACCACGCCGCCCTCTGGGAGACGTCGCTGGCCCTGGCGCTGCGGCCTGACCTGGTGCGCCTCGACGCCCTCGGGCGCGAGCCCCTGCGCATCAAGGCCAGCGCGGTGATCGGGCGCGACCCCCGCGACACTGCGTCGGCGTCGATCGGCGCCAGCGCCCTCGGCCTGGCCACCGAGCGGCTCGCCAGCGCCGTGGGCGAGCTGCTCAGCAGCAACGACCCGGCGCCCCTGCGTGCGCTCTACGCGCAGCGCCGCGCCCGCTATCAGACATTTGTCGAGCGCTTCGGCCCCGATATGGATCATGCCACCCAGGCCTGGTGGGACGACCTGACACAGGAGAAGCTGGCGGACGTCTGACCGCCCGCCCACAACACTATGCTACGCTTCGGAATCCCCTCGAAAGGCGCCGGCTACGACGCCACCCTGGCCCTGCTGGAGAGCTGCGGCCTGCGGGTGACGCGGGCCAACCCGCGCCAGTACACCGCCACCCTGCGCGGCCTGCCCGACACCGAGGTGCTCCTGCATCGCCCCGCCGATATTGTCGAGAAGGTGGCTGAGGGCAGTATTGATATCGGAGTCAGCGGCCTCGACCTGGTACACGAGCAGCGCCACGATGACGATGACCTGCTCATAATCCTCGATGACCTGGGCTTCTGGCGCGCCGAGCTGGTCTTCGCCGTGCCCCAGGGCTGGGTGGATGTCAGCTCGTGGCAGGACATCGCCGACCTGGCGGTGGAGATGCAGGCCCGCGGGCGGCGGCTGCGCATCGCCACCAAGTACGCCAACACGGTGCGCAGCTTCTGCTACCGCCAGGGGATCAACGTCTTCGAGCTGATCGAGTCCCAGGGGGCCACCGAGGCCGCGCCGGGGCTGGGCTACGCCGATATTATCGCCGACATCACCGAGACGGGGACGGCGATCCGCGAGAATAAGCTGAAGATTGTCGGCGGCTCGATGCTGCGCTCGCAGGCCGCGCTGATCGGCTCGCGCCGCAGCCTGCGCGCCGACCCGGCTCGGCTGAACCCGGTGCGTCAGCTGATCGAGCTGATCGAGGCGCGCCGCCGTGGCCGCCTGTTCTACTCGCTCACCGCAAACGTGCCCGGCGATTCGGTCGAGGCGGTGGGCCGCCTGGTGACGGCCCGCCGCGAGCTGGCCGGCCTGCAGGGGCCGACGATCTCCCCGGTCTGGAGCAAGTTCTCCGCCGAGGCCGCCGCCCCGCCCTGGTACGCGGTCAACGTGGTGGTGCTCCAGGAGGAGCTGCTGCCCGCCGTCGATCACCTGCGCGGCATCGGCGCCTTCAGCATCACCACCCTCCAGGTGCAGCACGTCTTCCAGTCCCAGAGCGAGGCATACGCGCGGCTGCTCGCCGCGCTCGCGTCGTAGGGGCGCAGCAGCGCCCTGACAGACACCCTAGAAGGAGATCCTATGGCCGATACATACTCCGCAGCCGGCGTCGATATCGCGGCGGCCACGCGGGCCAAAGACCTGATGGCCGCCGCTGTGCGCTCCACCCACGGCCCCGCTGTGCTGGCCGGCATGGGTGCCTTCGGCGGCTGCTTTGACGCGGGCCTGGCCCTGGCCGGGCTGGCCGCACCCGTCCTCGTGGCCAGCACCGACGGCGTGGGCACCAAGACCCTGGTGGCCGCCGCCCTCGGCCGCTACGACACCGTCGGGCAAGACTTGGTCAACCACTGTGTGAACGACATCCTCGTCCAGGGAGCTCGCCCGCTCTTCTTTCTGGACTACATCGCGTCGGCCCGGCTCGACCCCGAGCAGGTGGCGGCGGTGGTGCGCGGGGCGGCGGCGGCCTGCCTGGCCGTCGGCTGCGCCCTGATCGGCGGGGAGACGGCCGAGATGCCCGATGTGTACGCGCCCGGCGCCTTCGACCTGGCCGGCACGATCCTCGGCGTGGTGGACCGCGCCCATATGCTGCCGCGCGCCGATGTCGCCCCCGGCGACGCGGTGCTGGCCCTACCCTCAAGCGGGCTGCACACCAACGGCTACTCGCTGGCCCGCCGGATCGTCGAGGCCGGCGCGGGCTACGCGGCCCGGCCGGAGGCCCTCGGCGGCCAGAGCGTCGGCGAGGCCCTGCTGGCCGTCCACCGCTGCTACCTGGCCGAGGTGGAGGCCCTGCGCGCCGCTGTGGAGCTC
>JBAXES010000324.1:0-5424 GCA_037140315.1 Chloroflexales bacterium | reverse complement strand
CAGCTGGGCGCCGCGCCAGCTCACCGCCACGCTCAAGGGCTCGGGCGCCACGTTCCCGGCCCCGCTCTACGCCACCTGGATCTCGGTCTATAAGAAGGTGACGCCCGGCGTGGCGATCACCTACACCCCGGTGGGCAGCGGCCAGGGCCAGAAGGACTTCATCGGCTACCTGACCGACTTCGGCGCCAGCGACTCGGCGGTCACGTCCAAGACGGTCGAGACCCAGGCCCCCGACGCGCTGCACGTGCCCACGGTGCTGGGCGCGGTGGTGCCGACCTATAACCTCCCCGGCATCACCACCCTGCGCTTCTCGGCCGAGACCCTGGCCGGCATCTACCTGGGCGCGGTCAAGAAGTGGAACGACCCGCGCATCGTCGCCGATAACCCCGGCGTGACCCTGCCGGCCCTGGCGATCACCTCGGTGCACCGCTCGGACGGCTCGGGCACTACCTCGGTCTGGACCGACTACCTGAGCAAGATCAGCGCCGACTGGAAGTCGAAGGTCGGCAGCGGCAACAGCGTGAAGTGGCCGGTCGGCGTGGGCGCCCCCGGCAACGCCGGCGTCGCCAGCACGGTGAAGAACACCAAGGGCGCGATCGGCTACGTCGAGCTGGTCTTCGCCCTGGCCAACAAGCTGCCGGTGCCGCAGGTGAAGAACGCCTCGGGCGTCTACATCACCCCGAACCTGGAGAGCACCTCGGCCGCCGCCGCCGGGGTCGCCCTGCCGGAGAGCCTGGCCGTCTCGATCACCAACTCGCCGAACAAGAGCGCCTACTCGATCGCCGCCTTCACCTACATCCTGGTGCGCCAGAGCACCTACACCGACAAGACCAAGGCCCAGGCCCTGACCGACTTCATCTACTGGGGCCTGACCGAGGGCTCCGGTGCGGCCCTGCGCCTCGGCTACGCCCCGCTGCCCGACAGCGTGCGCATCAAGTCGATCGGCCAGCTGCGCAAGATCACCGTCAACGGCGAGAAGGTCTTCGACGGCCCGGCCAAGTAACCTACGGTGAGGGTGGGGGGGGGCTTTGCCGCCCCACGAAAGTACGACGTGGCGCGGCTTCGCCGCGCCACGTCGTGCATCTACGGAGATTGGCATGGCCGAGATCGACCTCGCGCCCCGCGCGACCACATCGAGCCGCTGGCAGCGGCAGACCGAGCACGGCGACCGGATCTTCTGGCTGCTAACCTTGTTTTTTGCCCTGGTGATCGTCGGCCTGGTGGTGGCCGTCGGCGTCGTGACCTATAACGGCTCGGCCGATGTGCGCGCCCAGTACGGCTGGGGCTTCCTCTTCGGCGCCGAGTGGAACCCGGTGGCCACCGACGTCTCGCCCGCCACCTACGGCGCGTGGCCGGCCATCCGCGGCACCCTGCTCTCGTCCCTGTTCGCTCTGCTCCTGGCCGGGCCGGTCGGCGTCGCCATCGGCATCTACCTCGCCGAGCTGGCCCCGCTGCGCCTGCGCGAGCCGCTCGGCTTTATGGTCGAGCTGCTGGCCGCCATCCCCAGCGTGATCTACGGCCTGTGGGGCGTGGCCGTCTTCGTGCCCTTCTTCACCGACTGGGTCGCCACCCCGATCTCGGAGACGCTGGGCGACGCCCTGCCCTGGCTCGGCGGCCCGGTCGAGGTCGGCCGGGGCCTGCTGGTCTGCTCCGTGGTGATCGGCCTGATGATCCTGCCGACGATCGCCGCGATCACCCGTGACGTGCTGCGGGCCGTGCCGCCCCAGCAGCGCGAGGTGCTGCTGGCCCTCGGCGCGACGCGCTGGGAGGTGATCTGGCTGGCGGTGCTGCCCTACGCCCGCGCCGGGATCATCGGCGGGGTGATGCTCGGCCTCGGCCGGGCGCTCGGCGAGACCATGGCGGCGACCATGCTGATCGGCAACAGCACCCAGATCAGCGACTCGCTCTTCGCCCCGGCCACCACCGCCGCGTCGCTGGTGGCCAGCGAGCTGACCAACGCTAACGATCTGACCCACGAGAGCGCGCTGATCACGGTGGCCCTGGCCCTTTTCGGTATCACGCTGATCCTTAACCTCTGCGCGCGCCTGCTGGTCTGGCAGACCTCGCGCGGGCCGGCGGGAGGCCGCGGATGACCACCCTACAGACAAACATGCGCAACTACGGCGCGCGCCGCCTGATCGACCGCGTGATGCGCGGCTTCACGGTGCTCGCCACCGCCATGGCGATTATCCCGCTGGTGCTGATCATCGGCTATGTGCTGGTGATCGGCGGCGGCGCGCTGAGCGTCGATTTCTTCACCAAGACCTACGAGCCGCCGGCGGTGGACGTGAGCGGCGGCGACGCCGGCGCGGGGATCGACCCGGCCACCGGCCTGCCCCAGGAGCTTGACCCGAAGACCGGCTTCGTCCTCGATGCGATCACCGGCCTGCCGATCGACCCGATCACCCAGCAGCCCATGGAGCTTGACCCGGCCACCGGCAGCCCGCTTGACCCGGCCACCGGCAAGCCGATCGACCCGGCGAACTTCCCGAACGCGAAGCCCGCCGCCGACACCGCCCCGGCCCCCGCGCAGCCCAGCGGCGGCGTGATCCACGGCATCGTCGGCACCCTGCTGGTCTCGCTGGTCTCGCTGCTGATCGCCCTGCCGATTGGCATTATGGCCGGGATCTTCCTCGCGGAGACCCCCGACAACGCGCTATCCACGTTCATCCGCTTCTGCTCGGACGTGCTGAGCGGCGCGCCCTCAATCGTGATCGGCGTAGTGGGCTATGTGCTGATCGTGCGCACCACGAAGACCTACTCGGGCCTGGCCGGCAGCATCGCCCTGACCTTCCTGATGGTGCCGACGATCACCCGCACCACCGAGGAGATCCTCAAGCTGGTGCCCAACGCGGTGCGCGAGGCGGCCACGGCTATGGGCGCGCCCACCTGGTACGGCACGCTCACCGTGGTGGTGCCCACCGCGCTCAGCGGCATCGCCACCGGGGCGCTGCTGGCCTTCGCCCGCAGCGCCGGCGAGACCGCCCCGCTGCTGCTGACCATCCAGGGCAACACCGACCTGTCGTTCAACCTGTTCCAGCCCCTGGCGGCCCTGCCGCTGCTCACCTACCGCTACATCGAGTCGCCCTTCCCGGCGGAGAACAAGCTGGCCTGGGGCACCGCCTTCGTGCTGATGCTGCTGGTGCTGGTCGTCAACCTCGCCGTGCGCCTGGTGACCAGCCGGCTGAAAGGGGGGCGCTGATGGCCACGCCGAACACCGCCGCGCAGGCCCCCTCCACCGCCGTTGGCATGAGCATCCGCCAGCTCGCGCCGTTCTACGGCAAGCGCCAGGCGGTGAAGCCGGTGAATCTGGAGATCGCGCCGAACCAGATCACCGCGATCATCGGCCCCTCGGGCTGCGGCAAGAGCACCGTGCTGCGCTGCCTGAACCGTATGCACGAGAACATCCCCGGCGCCCGCGCCGAGGGGACGGTGCTGCTGAACGATCTGGATATCTACGACCCGATGATCGACGCGACCCTGGTGCGCCGCAAGATCGGCATGGTCTTCCAGCAGCCGATCGCCCTGCGCACGCGCAGCATCTACGAGAATGTGGCGGTCGGGCTGCGCCTCGGCGGCATCAGCGCCAAGAGCGAGCTGGATGGCCGGGTCGAGCAGGCCCTGCGCGGCGCGAACCTCTGGGACGAGGTGCAGGACAAGCTGCACCTGGCCGGCACGGCGCTCTCGGGCGGGCAGCAGCAGCGCCTGAGCATCGCCCGCAGCACCGCCGTCGCGCCCGACGTGATCCTCTTCGACGAGCCCTGCTCGGCCCTCGACCCGATCTCGACGATCAAGGTTGAGGACCTGCTGCTCCAGCTGCGCGAGCGCTACACGATCATCATCGTGACCCATAACATGCAGCAGGCCGCGCGCATCTCCGACACCACCGTGGTCTTTATGGTCGACCGCGCGGAGGGCCAGCAGCCGATCGGCGTGCTGGTGGAGGAGGGGCCGACCGAGCAGATCTTCACCCGGCCGAACGATCAGCGCACGTTGGACTATATTAGCGGGAGGGTGGGCTAACCATGAGCGAGGCACAGCGTATGACCCTGACGGGCGGGTTCGCCGCGACGGCGGCGGCCCGCGCCCGCGACCGCGCCGCCGAGGCGGCGTCGCCGACTAAGATCGCCGCCGAGGGGTTCGGCTTCTCCTACGGCGCTTTTCAGGCCCTGTGCGACATTAGCATCGCCATCCCGGCCCACCAGGTGACGGCGCTGATCGGCCCGTCGGGCTGCGGCAAGAGCACCCTGCTGCGGGCGATCAACCGCATGCACGACAAGACGCCGGGCGCGCGGGCCGAGGGTTCGCTGACGATTGACGGTGCGCCGATCTACGGCCCCGAGGTAGACCCGATCCTGCTGCGCCGGCGGGTGGGCATGGTCTTCCAGCGCCCGAACCCCTTTGCCAAGTCGATCTTCGACAACGTGGCCTACGGCCTGCGGGTCTATGGCGTGCGCGATAACAACGTTATCGCTGAGCGGGTGGAGTGGGCGCTGCGGCGGGCGGCGCTCTGGGACGAGGTGAAAGACCGGCTGCGCGCGCCGGGCACGGCGCTGTCGGGCGGCCAGCAGCAGCGGCTCTGCATCGCCCGCACCATCGCCGTGCAGCCCGAGGTGGTGCTGATGGACGAGCCCTGCTCGGCGCTCGACCCGATCGCCACGCTGAAGGTGGAGGAGCTGATCGCCGAGCTGCGCGGCCAGTTCACGATCGTGATCGTGACCCACAATATGCAGCAGGCCGCGCGCGTCTCCGACCACACCGCCTTCCTGCTCATGGACACGGACACACGGGCCGGCCAGCTGGTGGAGTTCAGCCCCACCAGCGAGATGTTCACCAACCCGCGCGACACCCGCACCGAGGCGTATCTGAGCGGGCGGTTTGGGTAGGCCGGGGAGGCCCTCACCCCCCGTCCCCCTCTCCCGCTGCGGCGGGAGAGGGGGGGCTTCAACTCCAACGCGCGTCGAGGATACGACAGGCGAACACTTCACGTCGTGTTCGCGAGAGCTTAACCTGGCGATAGCACCCCCACAATCAGCCTGGCGCATACTGCCCCTATGCAGACCAAAAGGAGGGCAGGATGCGCGTCGCACTGATCACCGAGACCTTTCTCCCCAACGTCAACGGCGTGGTCACCACGCTGTGCCGGCTGCTTGAGCATCTGCGCGACCACGGCCACGAGGCCCTGCTCGTCGCCCCCGAGGGCTCGGTGTCCAGCTACGCCGGGGCCGAGATCATCCCGCTGCGCGGCGTGCCGCTGCCGGCGTACCCGGAGCTGCGCATCACGCCGCCGCAGCCCGGCCTCACCGCGCAGCTGCGGCGCTTCCGGCCCGATGTGGTGCACCTGGCCGGCACGATGGCCCTCGGCGTCGCTGGCCGCCACGCCGCCCGCCAGCTCGGCGTGCCGCTGGTGGGCGCCTACCACAC
>JBAXES010000323.1:0-5426 GCA_037140315.1 Chloroflexales bacterium | reverse complement strand
TCAAGGAACTGCCGGCCCTGGATCAGGAAGGTCGCCCGCTCTTCGCCTACGGCCAGCTCATCCACAACAACTGCGAGCGGCGCGGCCACTTCGACGCCGGGCGCTTTGTCGAGACGTGGGGCGACGAGAGCCACCGCATGGGCTACTGCCTCTACAAGATGGGCTGCAAGGGCCCGCAGACCTACTCGAACTGCCCGGCGGTGGGCTGGAATGACGGCACCAGCTGGCCGATCGGCGCGGGCCACGGCTGCGTGGGCTGTATGTCGCCGCACTTCTGGGATAACACGGTGCCGGTCTACGAGCGGCTGCCGAATATTGAGGGCTTTGGCGTTGAGGCGACCGCCGATAAGGTCGGGCTGGGGGCACTGGGCGTGGTGGCCGCCGGTGTCGTTGTGCACGGGGTGGCCAGCGCCGTCCGCGCCAAGAGCTCGCCGCAGGCCGCCCACGATGACAGCGAGGTCCCTGTCCAGACGACGACGAAGAAGTAGCCAAGTGTCTGATGGGAGAGGTTCGGGGAGGGCGTGTCCCTCCCCGAACATGCTTCTACCATATTCTCGGAGCGTACAGTAATGGCAAAGATTGTTATCGACCCGGTGACACGTATCGAGGGGCACCTGCGCATCGAGGCCCAGGTAGAGAATGGGCGGGTGGTTGACGCCTGGAGCAGCAGCACCATGTTTCGCGGCATGGAGCTCGTGCTGAAGGGGCGCGACCCGCGCGACGCCTGGGTCTTCGCGCAGCGCATCTGCGGGGTCTGCACGACGGTTCACGCCCTGGCCTCTGTGCGCGCCGTCGAGAACGCCCTCGGCATCGTCATCCCCGACAACGCCCGCCTGATCCGCAATATTATCGAGTGTACCCAGTACATCCAGGACCACGTTATCCACTTCTACCACCTTCACGCCCTCGACTGGGTGGATATTGTCAGCGCCCTCTCGGCCGACCCGGCGGCCACCGCCGAGCTGCAGAAGGCGGTCTCGCCAACCTGGTCGAAGGCCAGCCCGGCCTACTTTAAGGCGGTGCAGGACCGGGTCAAGACCTTCGCCGGCAGCGGGCAGCTCGGCCCCTTCAACAACGGCTACTGGGGCCACCCGGCCTACAAGCTGCCCCCCGAGGCCAACCTGATGGCGGTGGCCCACTACCTTGAGGCCCTCGACTGGCAGCGCGAGATCATCAAGATCCACGCCATCCTGGGCGCCAAGAACCCGCACCTCCAGACCTACCTGGTGGGCGGCATGGCCATCCCGGTGGACCCGAACACCCAGAAGGCGATCAACGACTCGCGCATCGGCCGTATGCGCGAGCTGGCGAAGAGCGCCCTGGAGTTTGTCGAGCAGGTCTACATCCCCGACCTGCTGGCGGTGGCCGGCTTCTACAAAGACTGGGCCGCCCTGGGCGGCGGCGTGGGCAACTTCCTGGCCTACGGCGACTACCCGCAGAGCAACGACGGCTCGGTCGAGAGCCTGCTCCTGCCCCGCGGCGTGATCCTGAACAAGGACATCGGCAAGGCCCCCGGCGCAGTCAGCCACGAGAAGGTCAGCGAGTACGTGACCCACTCGTGGTACACCTACGCGGGCGGCGACGAGGCGGCGCTGCACCCCTTCCAGGGCGAGACAGCGCCGAAGTACACCGGCCCCCAGCCGCCCTACGACTTCCTAAACACCGACACGAAGTACTCGTGGCTGAAGACGCCGCGCTACGATGACCAGCCGATGGAGGTCGGCCCCCTGGCGCGCATGCTGATCGCCTACGCGGCGGGCAAACAGCGCCCGAGGGAGCTGGTCGGCCTGGTGCTGGAGAAGCTCGGCGTCGGCCCTGAGGCGCTCTTCTCGACCCTGGGGCGCACGGCGGCCCGCGGCCTCGAGACGCTGCTGATGTCCGAGCAGCTCATGGGCTGGATCGGCGAGCTTGAGCAGAACATGGGCAGCGGCAAGCTGGCCATCCACAACGGCGAGAAGTGGTCGCCGGGCAGCTGGCCCGCCGAGGCCGAGGGCTGGGGCTTCACCGAGGCGCCGCGCGGCGCGCTGGGCCACTGGGTGCGGATCAAGGACGGCAAGATCGCCAACTATCAGGCCGTCGTCCCCACCACCTGGAACGGCTCGCCCCGCGACGCGCACGGCGCGCGCGGCCCCTACGAGTCGGCGCTTATCGGCACCCCGGTCGAAGACCCCGAGCGCCCGCTGGAGATCCTGCGCACTATCCACTCGTTCGACCCGTGCATGGCCTGCTCAGTACATGTCGTCGACGCCCGCGGGGCCGAGGTTACGCGGATTGAGGTAACGAAGTAATGTTGAATGCTGAATGTTGAATGTTGAATGAGGACGGAGTAATTCAGCATTCAACATTTAGCATTCAGCATTAGCCCGGAGGGCTTATGCGCCGACGCGTCTACGTCTGGGAGATCCCGGTTCGCCTCGTTCACTGGGTCAACGTCCTCAGCATCGTGCTGCTGAGCCTCACCGGCTACTTTATCGGCAACCCGTACCTGTTCATCGCGCCCCGCGAGTCCTACGCCGGCTTCTTCATGGGCACGGTGCGCTTTGTCCACTTCGCTGCGGCGTTTGTCTTCATCGCCAGCGTGCTGCTGCGCACCTACTGGGCCTTCGCGGGCAACGCCTACGCCGACTGGCGCGGGCTCTTCCCCTTCCTCTCGAAGGATGGGCGCAAGAATATGCTCCACGCCATGCAGTACTACTTCTTCCTCCGGCGCGACCCGCCCGAGGTGGCTGGACATAACGCGCTGGCTGGCCTGAGCTATATGTTCATCGTGATCTTCTACGGGCTGATCATCTTCAGCGGGATCGCCCTCTTCGGCCAGCTGCACCCGGTCGGGATCTGGTACACGCTCACGAACTGGGTCTTCGGCATCCTCACCATGCAGCAGGTGCGCATGGCCCACCACATGATCATGTGGGCGCTGCTGCTCTTCGCCCTCTACCACGTCTATGTCGCCTGGCTGATCGACATGGAGGAGGGCAACGGCCTGATGTCGAGCATATTCAGCGGCTTTAAGTTCCTGCGCGGCAACCAGGAGCCCGACTGGATCGAGACGTCCCCGCCCCTGGCCGACAGCCAGGCGTTCCAGCGGCGCAAGGGCAGCACGGGGAAGATACCAGTCCGCGAGGATCTGGGCTAGGCCCAACACTATGTCTGAAGTTCTCGTCTTGGGCCTGGGCAATATCATCCTGCGCGACGAGGGGCTGGGTGTGCGGGCCTGTGAGCAGCTCCTTGATCGCTACACGCTGGCCGCGGGCGTCGAGGCCCTCGACGGGGGCACCCTGGGCCTGCATCTGCTGCCCTACCTCGACGGCGTGCGCGACCTGCTGATCATCGACGCCGTGCGTGCCGACGGGCCGCCCGGCACCCTGGTGCGCCTGGAGGGCGATGCGATCCCGGCCGCCCTGGCCCATAAGATGTCGATGCACCAGTTCGGCCTCTCCGAGCTGCTGGCCGTCGGTCGCATCCAGGGCTGCCTGCCCCAGCGCATTGTCCTCTGGGGCATGGTGCCCACCGTGATGGAGCCCGGCCTCGACCTGACCGAGCCGGTGGCCGCCTGCCTTGCGGCCCTGGTGGATGCGGTGGCCGGCGAGCTGGCCGCGTGGGGCCTGCCGCCGGTAGAGCGGGTGTGCGCGTAGAGGGGTCTGCTATGTGCCTTGGAGTGCCCGGTGAAGTTCTCTCGATCGAGCCCAACGCCCTGGGCATGCACATGGGCCAGGTCAGCTTCGGCGGCATCGTCAAGGAGATCTGCCTGGCCTACACGCCCGAGGCGCAGGTTGGCGACTATGTGATCGTGCATGTCGGCTTCGCGATCAGCGTCGTTGACGAGGACGAGGCCCAGAAGTCCTTCGCCTACCTGCGCGAGATCGAGGAGCTCAGCGAGCTGGCGATCGAGCCGCCCGAGTAGCCTCTGGGGCTGCGCCCCAGCTGTTTTATTATTGCGCAAAAACGTGCCAGCGAAGCTGGCACGTTTTTGCGCAATAATACGGGTTTTAGGGCGGCAGCCCTACAGCGGGAGGAACTGGTCTGGCCGTAGGGCGTAGGCCCACCAGTTGTTGAGGACGCCGTCGGTGCTGCCGGCCACCCGCGGCAGGTGGTCGAGCCACCAGAGGTGGTGCAGGCGCATTTCTCCGCCGCCCCACTCGGCGCAGCGTAGCGGGCGGGCGGGCGCGCTCAGGTTGGGGAAGGCGTACCAGCCGTCGGCGGCGCTGCGCACCTCGCGGCCATTGCCCCAGTCGTAGTCGCGCTGGCTGCTCGGCGCGAAGTGGACGTTGCCGCACTCGGCCCGGCCCGGGGCGCTCTGCTCGTAGCGGGTGAAGCGCTCCCAGAGGTTAGCCTCGCCGCGCCTGCCGCGGTAGACGTGGGCCATGATCGACTCGACCCGGTGGCCGAAGTTCTCTAGCATGCAGCCCACGTCGCGCTCGTAGCTGAAGCCCATCACCACAAGGCGTCGGCGGGCACCGGCCAGCTCCAGGGGCGGCGCGTTGCACCAGATGGCCCCGTCACCCGTCATCTGGCTCTCGTAGTAGCCGCCGTAGGGGAAGGCAAAGAGCCAGACCTCGTCGATTATGCCAGCCTCGGCCTTGGCGACCGACCCGAACTGGGCCAGGATGCGTCGGTAGTCGGCCGCGTCGGGCTGGTGGAATCCGGCGCGGCGCTGCCATGCGCCCAGGTAGCTCGCGTTATCGTAGCTGAAGCCGTCCACCTTGGGCGGGTAGCCGTCCACCTCGTGGCGCTCCACAATCGTGTAGCGGGCCATGCCGCCGCTGCACAGGCGCATATCGGTGACATACTGGCGGGCCAGCTCGTCGGGGTCGCCCCAGCCCATGTGCGCGCTGAGACGCCGGTCGCCGGCCGGCTCGATCAGCGGGTTGTGGATGATCAGCTGCACCCGCAGCTCGAACGGGTCGGCGGCGGCCCGGCCATCGCGCAGCACCGGCGGGGCAGCTGCGCCCGGGCCGCGCCCGAAGAGCCTGCTGAGCATGACTACCTCCTTGTCGCCGCGCAGTACGCGGCCTCTGCCGTGGCCGCCAGCGTGTCCCAGGAGAAGCTGGCGGCGGCGTCGCGGGCACCGGCCGCGAGCCTGGCCCGCAGGTCGGCGTCGCCCAGCAGGCGTAGGGCGGCGGCGGCCATGGCCGCCGGGTCGCCGGGGGCGCAGAGCAGGCCACTGCGCCCGTGCTCCAGGTACTCGCCAGATTGGCCCACGGCGCTGGCCACGATCGGCAGGCCGGCGCCCATCAGCTCTAGGAGCTTGGCCAGGCCGCGGGCGCGGTTGATCAGGGTGTCCTGGAGCGGCGCGAGGGCCATGTCGGCCTCGGCGAGCGCGGTCGGGATCTGGGCGGGCTGCAGCCAGCCCCGGTAGTCAATCATCGCGCCGACGCGCGCCTCGTGGTGGTGGGCCGGGGCGAGGGCGGCGAGGAGCGCCAGCT
>JBAXES010000322.1:0-5452 GCA_037140315.1 Chloroflexales bacterium | reverse complement strand
TTGCCGACATTCTGAAGCGCGAGGGGTTTATCAAGGACTACTCCCTGGTTGAGGGGAAGCCCTTCAGCACGATCGCGATCACATTGAAGTATATGTCCGACCGGCGTCCGGCTATCACTGGCCTGCGCCGCGTGAGCAAGCCTGGCCTGCGCATCTACTCTAAGCGCGATGAGATCCCGCGGGTGCGTGGCGGCCTTGGTCTGAGCATTCTCTCTACGCCGAAGGGTATTCTCGCCGGCCACGAGGCATGGCAGGAGCACGTCGGTGGTGAGGTGCTCTGCTACATCTGGTAGCACGCACGGAGGAAGCGAATGTCGCGTATCGGCAAAAAACCTATCACCCTTCCTAAAGGGATTCAGGTGGACATCAGCAAGGAAAACCTTGTGGTGGTGAAGGGGCCGAAGGGCACCCTGACCCAACAGTTCCACTCCGACGTGATCATCAACCAGGATGATGGCACGCTGACGGTCCAGCGCCCGTCCGACGGTAAGCTGCACAAGTCGCTCCACGGCTTGACCCGCACCCTGCTCTCGAATATGGTCGTCGGCGTCACTGACGGCTGGCAGCGGGCGCTGGAAATCAACGGCGTCGGCTATCGCGCCCAGCTTGAAGGCAAGACGCTGGTGCTTCAGCTTGGCTTCTCGCACCCGGTGCGGCTCGACCCGCCAGAGGATGTGCAGTATGCGGTCGGCGAGCGCAAGAGTGCCAGCGACCCGCTGCCGCTCTTCGTGCGTGGGATCGATAAGCAGGTGGTTGGCGAAGAGGCGGCGCGGATCCGCAACCTGCGACCGCCGGAGCCCTATAAGGGCAAGGGCGTCAAGTACCTCGAAGAGAAGATCCGCCGCAAGGCCGGTAAGGCCGGTAAGGCGAAGTAATTGTGCGGGCGGGTGCCGCAAGGCACCACGCCCCCACATCGATAGATGTAGTGATTGCGATAGGGGATATAATCTCTATTGCGACAGTGAGGCACTTATGGCAAAGCGATCCCCGCGCGATCTGCGCATCCGCCGGCACACCCGGCTGCGCAAGCGCGTCAGCGGCTCTCAGGAGCGGCCCCGGCTGAGTATTTTCCGGAGCAATGTCCATATCTACGCCCAGGTGATCGACGATACGCTCGGACGTACCGTTGTCGCCGCATCGACGAATGAGAAGGCATGGCCCGAGGCTGACTCGCCACAGACAAAGACGGAACAGGCCGCCCTGGTCGGTAAGCTTGTCGCCGAGCGGGCGCTTGAGGCCGGTGTCACGAAGGTGGTCTTTGACCGCGGCGGCTTCAAGTATCACGGGCGCGTGAAGGCCCTCGCCGAGGCCGCGCGCGAGGCCGGCCTCAGCTTCTAGTGCCCCTCGGGCAGCTTTCCGGAGGAACTGTGAAGAAAGAACGTATTAACGCTGAGTCACTTGAGCTCGAGGAGCGCGTTGTTCAGATCAACCGCGTCTCGAAGGTGGTCAAGGGCGGTCGGCGCTTTAGCTTTAGCACGGTGGTGGTGGTCGGCGATGGCAAGGGCCACGTCGGCGTCGGCATGGGGAAGGCCGCTGAGGTGCCTGAGGCCATCCGCAAAGGTACCGAGGCTGCGAAGAAGAACCTCATCCGCGTCCCGCTGGTGAATACAACCATCCCCCACGAGGTGATGACGAAGTTCGCCGCCACGAAGGTGATGATTCGGCCCGCAGCCCCCGGCACTGGTGTGATCGCCGGTCGCGGCGTCCGCCCAGTCGTTGAGGCGGCCGGGATCAAAGACATCCTCTCGAAGGTCTACGGCAGCAATAACCCGGTCAATGTGGTGAAGGCCGCGTTCCAGGCCCTTAGTGAGCTCATCTCGCTGGGCGAGATGGCCCGCCGCCGCGATATGACCGTCCAGGAGCTGATCGCTCGGCGTAGCCGCCGACCGGCAGCCGACCAGGAGGCGGCAGTATGAGCAAGCTGAAGATCACGTACTCGAAGAGTGTGATCGGCTACTGCAAGGATCAGAAGGAGACGGTCACCTCCCTCGGCCTGCGAAAGCTCAATCACTCGGTGATCAAGGCCGATACCCCCTCCGTCCGAGGCATGATCTTTAAGGTCAGGCACTTGGTATCGGTTGAAGAGGTCTCTGACGAGGTGACGGGATGAAACTGAACGACCTGAAGCCCGCAGAGGGTTCAACCCATACGAGCAAGCGGCTCGGTCGCGGCGCTGGCTCGGGTAAGGGTAAGACCTCAGGCAAGGGTATGATGGGCCAGAAGGCCCGCTCTGGCCCGGGCCCTTACCGCACCTTTGAGGGCGGTCAGAACCGCCTGGTGAAGCGGATGCCATTTAAGCGTGGCTTCACCAACATCTTCCGAGTCGACTATGAGACACTCAATGTCGGCGATCTCAGCGAGTGGCCCGCCGGGGTCGAGGTGACGCCGGAGAGCCTGCTTGAGGCGCGTATCGTGCGGCGCAAGACGATGCCGGTGAAGATCCTCGGCGATGGCGACCTGGGCACCGCGCTGACGGTGCAGGCCCATAAGTTCTCCTCGAGCGCAAGGCAGAAGATCGAGGCTGCCGGCGGCACGGTGGTCGAGCTAGCGTGGGTAGTTGAGCGTCACTCGCGCTCGCGCGGAGCCAACTTCGGCGGTCGCAACGCGAAGAAGAAGGCGCAGGACTAAGCGCTGTCAATGGGATCAGGCGCTGCCGGCACCCTCAATGCCAGCAGCGCCTCTATCACTTCGTCCAGAGGGTATACAGATGCTCCAAGCTGTTCTTCGCGCCATTCAGCTGCCAGATCTGCGCCGGCGCATCCTCTTCACTCTGGGGATGCTACTGATATTCCGCCTGATCGCGCATATTCCGGTCCCGAACATTAATCCGGCCTCGCTCAAGCAGCTTCAGGATGCCCTGGCGAATAACCAGCTCGCCCAGCTGCTGAACATCTTCGCCGGCGGAGCCCTGCAGAACTTCTCGGTGGCGGCAATGGGGGTCTACCCCTACATTACGGCATCGATCATCATGCAGCTACTCCAGCCGCTCATCCCGGCGCTCCAAGAGCTGTCCAAAGAGGGTGAGCAGGGCCGGATTAAGATGAACCGCTACCAGATGTGGCTGACGATTCCGCTGGCCTATCTGCAGGCCTATGGACAGACCCTGACACTGGAGCGGACAGTCAACCCGACGAGTGTTGTGGCTTCGTCGCTCTTTCGGTCGTCGTTCGACATCGTTGGTAATTTCCTGCCCACATTCACTATCCTCACCTCAATGGTGGCGGGGACGATGCTGCTGGTCTGGCTCGGCGAGCAGATCAATGAGCGCGGTATCGGCCAGGGTATCTCAGTGATCATCTTTGGCGGTATCGTGTCGCGGCTCCCCGGCCTGATCGTCCAGGGCTTTCAGGTGAGTACGGCCGGCGGCGTCAGCACGATCATCGGCGTGATCGGCTTTGTAGTGATTGCCCTTCTGACCATTATCGGCATTGTGCTGATCCAGGAGGGGCAGCGGCGAATTCCGGTGCAGTATGCCAAGCGGGTGCGCGGCAACAAGGTCTACGGGGGCCAGAGCAGCCATATCCCACTCAAGGTGAATATGGCTGGGATGATCCCGCTGATTTTCGCCCAGAGCATCATTATCTTCCCTGGTATTATCGCATCTTGGTTCTACCAGGTGAATGGCGAGGGCATCGGGAATGCGATCGCCGGCTTCTTTTACACAACCTTTAACCCGACCGGTCGGAGCGGCGGTGTCGTCTATATGATCTTGCTGTTCCTGCTGACGGTGGGCTTCACCTACTTCTACACCATTGTCCTATTTAGCCAGCAGGACATTCCCGATAGCCTCCAGCGAAATGGCGGCTTCATCCCGGGTATTCGCCCCGGCAAGAAGACCGAGGAATATCTGGGCCGAGTGCTAAACCGCATCACGCTGGCCGGCGCACTGTTTCTAGGGATTGTGGCCATCCTGCCCTTCCTAACCCAGACGATCACGGGCCTCCAGCTGGGCCTTGGCAGCACGGCACTCCTGATCGTTGTGGGCGTGGCCATTGACACGATGCGCCAGCTCGAGTCGCAGCTGATTATGCGCGATTACGAGGGCTTCCTGAGCAAGTAGGTGTCACACACCTGCCGGTTTGTGGTATAGTAGACAGTCTCAATATTTCAGGACAACCGCCATGGTGCGCGGCGCAGTGTTATCCTGCTCACTTGTACGTGAAGATCTAGGAATTGACCGCGCAGGCATATGCGCGAGATCTATACGCAAGAGGCATCGACTATGACCAATGTTATTCTGCTGGGACCTCCAGGCGCAGGGAAAGGGACGCAGGCGAAGACCCTCTCGGAGCGCACCTCGCTGGTTCACGTAGCGAGCGGCGACCTCTTCCGGGCGGCGCTGCGCGAGGGTACCGAGCTGGGTATGTTGGCGAAATCATATATGGATCGCGGCGGGCTCGTGCCAAACGAGGTAGTGATTCGCATGATCCTAGAGCGTATCGCGCAGCCCGACTGTAGCGCCGGCGTGATCTTCGATGGATTCCCGCGGACGAGTGAGCAGGCTACTGCGCTGGATGCGGCGATGGCGGAGCACCAGAACAATATCGACGCAGTGCTCTATTTACGGGTACCGAAGGATGTGCTGTTGCGGCGCATTGCTGGGCGACAGACTTGCAAAACCTGTGGGGCGACATATAATATCTATTATTTCCCGTCCCATCGGCCGGGAATTTGTGATGCCTGCGCAGGCAAACTCTATCAGCGCAGCGACGACTCGATTGAGACAGCCGAGCATCGGCTGGATGTATATTTCGAGTTGACAATGCCGCTGATCGAGTACTATCAGCGCCAGAATCTTCTGCATGAGATCGATGGCCAGCGTGAAATATCACTGGTCACAGAAGCAATGCTGCTTGCGCTGAAGATCAATCCTGAGCTGACGGCACCATCGAAGGAGTGATATGTCCAAAAAAAAGGACGTGATCGAGATGGAAGGTACGATCACGGAGCCACTGCCAAATGCGATGTTCCGGGTAGAGCTTGAGAACGGCCACGAGGTGTTGGCACACATCTCAGGCAAGATGCGGATGAATTATATTCGTATTCTTAAAGGCGATCGGGTGCTGGTTGAGCTTTCACCCTACGACCTGACACGCGGTCGGATCACGTATCGCTATAAGTAACTGGTATCTGCTGTTGAGATGTTGAGATAAATACAGCATCTGGCGGCATCTCTGCTGCCTTAGGGAGGTGTATTGTGAAAGTTCGAGCTGCGGTCAAGCCGCGCTGCGAGTACTGCAAGGTGATCAAGCGCAAAGGCGTGATTCGGGTGATCTGCTCACGCACACCCAAACACAAGCAGCGCCAGGGCTAGTTGGCGGCATTCGGCAGTTGGCGGTCTCTCGCCTGGCTGCATGTGATGCGAGTAGTCGGGTGGAGAGGAGTCGCGAGCGGCTAGTGGCCGTCGCTGATAGCGTTCATACGAGGAAGTTCATGGCACGTATCGCTGGGG
>JBAXES010000321.1:0-5458 GCA_037140315.1 Chloroflexales bacterium | reverse complement strand
GCCGCGCAGCTCGCGCGGCTGAGCCATGCCTATGCCATTGACCCTGCGGCGCTCGCCGAGGCCGCCGCCACCATCCCAACCCTCGACGCGCGTACGCACGCCCAGCTCGCCGGCTGGCTCGCGCGCGTGGCCGGTACCTTCGAAACCATCGCCGACGAGCGCGCCACCCTGCTGGGCAGGCTGCGGCGCATTGCTGAGATGACCATCCTTGAGGAAGCATAAATAAGGAGCACTCCCATGAGCGACGGCAAGAACTTTGTGATCGTGATGACGTCTGGCCCGAATGCCCCCGAGCGCTGCGCGACCCCCTTCTATATGGCGACCCTCGCCGCCGGGCAGGACTATGATGTCACCGTGTACTGCACCGGCATGGGCACGCTGCTGCTGAAGAAGGGCGTGGCCGATGCCACCTTCCCGATGGGGCCGGATGGCCAGTCGGTGATGGGCTTTATCCAGATGGCGACGCAGGCCGGGGTGAAGCTCGGCGCCTGCGCCCCCTCGATGGAGATGCACCGCATGAGCGCCGACGACCTCATCCCCGGCTGTGACCTGGTCAGCGCTGCCGCTGGCTTTGAGGTGGTGTCCGAGTCGGACAAGCTGATCTCCTTCTAATCAACGCATGGGCAACGAATGAACGAATAAGCAGTATTCGTTCATTCGTTGCCCATGCGTTATCCAGGAGCTTACGATGCCTACGATCCGCGGTTGCAACATCCCTGAGGATCTCTACTACAACCTCGACAAGCACGTCTGGGCGAAGCCGATGGATGGCGGTGTCATTCGGGTCGGGATGACCCAGGTAGCTGGCAAGCTCGCCGGCGGCAAGCTCAGCGCCGTCACGATCAAGGCCAAGAATATTGGCCAAGAGGTGAAGGCCGGCAAGAGCGCCGCCACTGTGGAGAGCAGCAAGTATGTCGGTCCGGTGCCCGCCCCGGTGACCGGGGTGCTGCTGCGGGCCAACGACAAGCTCGCCGCCGACCCGAATTTGCCCGTGACCGACCCCTACGGCGAGGGCTGGATCGTCGAGCTTCAGCCGAGCGCCTGGGATACCGAAAAGGCGAACCTGGTGACAGGCGCCGCCGGTGTGGCCGCCTACCAGGCCAAGCTCGATGCTGAGGGGATCAATTGCTAACAGCCCCCAGGAGGCCCCGATGGCCGACGAGACGATCTACCAGTACCTGCGCCGCGAGGGGGTCTCGCGACGCCAGTTCCTCAAGCTCTGCGGCGCCCTGGCGGTGACGATGGGCCTGAGCGAGGCCCCGCCGCTGCTGGCCGGCGGCCTCGCCCGCGGCCCCAGCCCCGCCCGCATCGTGGCCGACGCCCTCGCCAGCAAGCCGCGCGTCCCGGTGATGTGGCTGCACTTTCAGGACTGCACTGGCTGCACCGAGGCGCTCACACGTTCGCTCGCCCCTACCCTCACCGACCTGGTCCTGAACAAGATCACGATTGATTACCACGAGACGCTCTCGGCCGCCGCCGGCATGCAGGCCGAGCAGAATAAGCGCGCGATGATCGAGACGTACGCTGGCAAGTATCTGCTGGTGGTCGAGGGCAGCGTGCCCACCGGGGCCAATGGGATGTACTGCACCATCGGCGGGCGCACGGCGGTCGATCTGCTCAACGAGGCGGCGGCGGGCGCGGCGGCGGTGATCGCCACCGGGAACTGCGCGGCCTTCGGCGGCATCCCCATGGCCCAGCCCAACCCCACCGGCGCCGTCCTGGCCCACGAGCTGATCAGCGGCAAGCCGGTCGTCCATATCGCTGGCTGCCCCGCGATCCCCGAGGCCTTCACTGGCACCCTGGTCAACTTCTTGGTCTTCGGCAAGCTGCCAGAGCTCGACGCGCTCAATCGACCGCTCGCCTTCTACGGCACCACGGTTCACGACCGCTGTCTGCGCCGGCCCTTCTACGAGGCGGGCAAGTTCGCCGACCGCTTCGACGACGAAGGTGCGCGCAAGGGCTGGTGCCTCTACAAGCTCGGCTGCAAAGGGCCGACCACCTACAACGCCTGCGCGGGCATCAAGTGGGGCGGCGGTCTCTCCTTCCCCATCCAATCGGGCCACCCCTGCCTGGGCTGCTCGCAGCCCAACTTCTGGGATAACGGCGGCTTCTACCAGGGCCAGTCCGCCCCGATCAGCCGGCCGACTATCGCCGCCGCCGGGGCGGCCGTCGCCGCCGGCGCGGTGCTCGGCGTGGCCAACGCGGCGGTGAACCGCCTCCAGAAGCGGCACGCCGCCGCCGATGAGGAAAGGAGCTAGCGATGGAAACTGCCAATATGCTGGCCTTCGCGCGCGGACCGCTCTTCTATACCGCACTGCTGGTCTTTATCGCCGGCATGACCTACCGCCTGGTCAGCGTGCTGCTGCTGGGCTGGAAGCGCGACCGGGTGCCCGGCAGGGGCAGCAAGCTGCGCGGCGTGGCGGTCTCCTACGCCAAGGGCCTCGGCATCTTCCCCTTCATCCCCTGGGTGAAGGGCACCTTCAGCCGCAACCAGGTGACCTACCTGGCCGGCGGGCTGTTCCACGTCGGGCTGTTTGTGGTGATCTTTCTGGGCACGGCGCACATGCTGGTCTGGAAGAGTTTGCTCGGCTTCGGCTGGCCGACGCTGATGCTGCCGATCATTGACTGGCTCTCGGCGGTGACGATTGTGGCCATGGTGGCGCTGTTCGTCAACCGGCTGGCCAACCCGGTGCTCAAGCTGCTCTCCGGCCCCTCCGAGTGGCTGAACCTGCTGATCGTCTTCCTGCCCATGGTCACCGGCTACGGGCTGACCCACCACCGGCTGCTCGGCATCTTCCCGCTGCCCTACGAGAACCTCTTTATCGGCCATATGATGTCGGTGAACATCATGCTGATCTGGATCCCGTTCAGCCGGATCAGCCACTTTATGTTCTACTTCTTCTCGCGCACCTACCACGGGGCGCAGGCAGGAAAGCGGGCGGTGATGCCATGAGCACAACGACTGCCCCTGCGGCGCCGGCCAGCGCCGCGATCGAGAGCTTTGTCCATACGACTGGCGCGTGGGTGGCCAGCCAGCTAGAGGCGTGTACCCGCTGCGGGATCTGCGCCGAGGCCTGCCACTTCTACGAGGCCACCGGCAACCCCGAGTTCGCCCCGGTCTGGAAGGTCGAGCTGCTGCGCCGGGCCTACGAGCAGCGCTTCACGCTCACCGGCCGGGCCAAGCTGGCCCTGCACCTCGACAAGCCGGTGAGCGACAGCGATATCAGCCACTGGAGCACGATCGTCTACGAGGCCTGTACGCTCTGCAATAAGTGCGCGATGGTCTGCCCGATGGGCATCCAGCTCGGCCCGCTGATCCACGATGTGCGCGAGGCCATGGCGGAGGCCGGGGTGATCCCGGACGACCTGGTGGCGGCCATCCGCAAGCAGGAGGATATCGGCAGCCCGCTGGGCGTGACCGATGATGCCTGGGCCGAGCGGATCGAGTGGATCGCCGACGAGTGGGAGGTCGCGATCCCGATCGATGTCAAGGGCGCGGATACGCTGGTGGCCTTCACCAGCATCGAGCTGATGAAGTTCCCCGAGAACATCGTCGCCATCGCCAAGATCCTCAACGCCGCTGGCGAGAAGTGGACGATCAGTACGCTCGGCCGCGAGGTGGTGAACTTCGGCGTCTTCGAGGGCAACCCCGACCGGGTGAAGCTGTTTATGGCCCGCCTGCTCGACTCGGCCAGGGAGCTGGGCGTGAAGCGCCTGGTGGTGACCGAGTGCGGTCACGCCTACGACCTGCTGCGCTGGACGGCCCCGAACATGGTCGAGATGCCCTGCGAGGTGACGCATATCGTGGCCGTCATCGACGACTTGATCAAGACCAAGCGAATCACGCTGCGACCCGGCGCTGCCGAGGAGGGCGGCACGATCACCTTCCACGACGCCTGCAAGATCCAGCGCCGTGGCGGCCACATCGAGGAGCCGCGCCGCATCCTCAAGATCCTGGCACCCACCGCCTTCAAGGAGCTGGAGCGCAACCGCGAGCAGAGCGTCTGCTGCGGCGGCGGGGGCGGCGTGATCGCGATCAAAGAGGCTGACCCGCTGCGCTACAAGGTCTTCGAGATCAAGATCCGCCAGATGGAGGAGGTCGGCGCGACCCGGGTGGCGATGACCTGCGCCAACTGCCGGCTCCAGTTTGTCGAGAGCCTGCAGCATTTTGGGTCGCCGATCAAGGCGGTTGGACTATCGCATATGGTCGCCGAGGCCCTGGTTGAGAAGGAGTGATCATGGCGAAGCGAATTGTGATCGACCCGATCACTCGGATCGAGGGCCACCTGCGGATCGAGGTGGAGCTAGGCGAGGACGGCAAGGTGCGCGACGCCTACTCGTCGGGCACGATGGTGCGCGGGATCGAGACGATCATCAACGGGCGCGACCCGCGCGAGGCCTGGGTCTTCGCCCAGCGCGTCTGCGGCGTCTGCACCACCGTCCACGCCTTCGCCTCGATCCGCTCGGTCGAGGACGCGCTGGGCATCGTCATCCCGCCGGCGGCCAACCTCATCCGCAACCTGATGATCGCCCAGCAGTATGTCCACGACCACGTGATGCACTTCTACCACCTGCACGCCCTGGACTGGGTGGATGTGGTCAGCTCGCTGAAGGCCGACCCGGCGGCGACCTCGGCGCTCCAGCAGAAGATCTCGCCCTGGCCGAACAGCTCGCCGGGCTACTTCGCCGACGTGCAGAAGAAGATCCAGGCGGTCGTGGACAGCGGCCAGCTCTCGATCTTCGCCAACGCCTACTGGGGCCACCCGGCCTACAAGCTGCCGCCCGAGGTGAACCTGCTGGCGGTGGCGCACTACCTGGAGGCCCTCGACTGGCAGGCCCGCGCCACCAAGATCCACATCATCTTCGGCGGCAAGAACCCGCACCCGAACTTTGTGGTCGGCGGCGTGCCGATGCCGATCAACCTGGACAGCGACACCGCGCTGAACGCCGAGCGGCTCTCGATCATCGACGACTCGATCAAGGAGATCCAGGCGTTTGTCGATCAGGTCTACCTGCCCGACGTGCTGGCGATCGCGCCCTTCTACAAGGAGTACGCCGGCATCGGCGGCGGCCTGGGCAACTTCCTGACCTGGGGCGAGTTCCCCTCGGGCGACATCCGCGACCTGAAGACGCTGATGGTGCCGCGGGTGGCCATCCTCGGCGGCGACCTGAACAACCTGATCGAGCCCGACCCCAACGACTCGAGCATGATGCAGGAGTTCGTGACCCACTCCTGGTACCAGTACCAGGGCGGCGACCAGCTGGGCCTGCACCCGTGGAAGGGCGAGACGGTCTTCAACTTCACCGGCCCGCAGGCGCCCTACGACCAGCTCAACGTGGAGGGCAAGTACTCCTGGCTGAAGGCGCCGCGCTGGAACAACACGCCCATGGAGGTCGGCCCGCTGGCCCGCGTGCTGGCCATGTACGCCACCGGCCACGCCCAGACCAAGGAGCTGGT
>JBAXES010000320.1:0-5459 GCA_037140315.1 Chloroflexales bacterium | reverse complement strand
CCGGCATGCGCGCGATCTGCGGGCAGACGGTGATGCGCCTGCCCACGCCCGACGCCGCCTCATTCGACGAGGGCCTGGAGCGCTCGCGGCGCTTCCTGGAGCAGTGGCGCGGCCACGAGCGGATCGTGCCCACCGTCGCCCCCCACGCACCCTACACCTGCACCGACCAGATCTACCGCGCGGCCGCCGCCCTCTGCGCCGAGTACGGCGTGCCCCTGGTGACCCACCTCTCTGAGACGAGCCGCGAGGTGGAGGAGAGCATCGCCGAGCGCGAGGTCACGCCCATCCGCTACGCCAAGCGCGTGGGCGCCTTCGACGGGCCATGCATCGCCGCGCACTGCGTCCACGCCAGCGAGGACGACATGCGCCTGCTGCGCGAGGCCGGCGCCGGTGTGGTGCCCTGCCCCACCAGCAACCTCAAGCTGGCCAGCGGGGTGGCCCCCTACAAGCGCCTGATCGACTCGGGGGTGAAGGTCGGCCTGGGCACCGACGGCCCGGCCTCGAACGACGACCAGGATATGTTCACCGAGATCCAGCTGGCCGCCCTGCTGCCCAAGGGCATGTCGGGCGACCCCACCGCCGTGCCGGCCCGCGAGGCCTTCTCCCTGGCGACCTGCTGGGGCGCCCGCGCCGTCCACCTCGATCACCTGGTGGGCTCGCTGGAGGCCGACAAGCGCGCCGACATTGTGGTGGTGGAACTGGGGCTGCTGCACAGCGCGCCGCGCTACACCTACAGCCACGACGCGATCTACTCGCATCTGGTCTACGCCGCCCGCGCCGCCGATGTGCGCGATGTGCTGGTCGACGGGCGCGCCCTGGTGCGCGGCCACCGCCTGCTGAGCCTCGATGAGGCCGACATCCTGCGGCGCGCGCAGGCAATCTCCGAGCGGATCAACGCCTTTCTGGCCAACCGCGAGCGCAACCTGTTGGCCAAGATCCTGGCCATCGGCGGCGTCCAGCAGGACGAGATCTTCGAGATCCAGGTCAAGGCCCACCTCGATGCCAGCGCCGACTCGGCCATCGCCCGGCTGCTCAGCAGCCCCGAGGTGTGGATCGCCAAGGCCAGCGAGCGCACCCAGTACGACACTTACTTCCTGTTCGCCAACGCCGAGCGCATCCGCATCCGCGAGGACCACCGCACCGACCCGGGCGCCCGCGTCGAGCCCAAGTACACGATCACGCTGATCGCCGCGGGCGGGCGCGGCGACTTCTCGTCGGCGATCGTGCTCTCGCGGGCGCGCTACACCGCCCCGGCCGACCACACGGTGCGCTTCTACCGCGAGTACTTCCAGCCCGACCGGGTGATCGAGCACGAGAAGCGCCGCCGGCGCTGGCGGATCATCTATAAGGATCACGACTTCGCGGTGAACTTCGACACCCTCGGCCATGGCGCGCGCCCCGAGCTCTACATGGAGATCAAGAGCCGCACCTGGAGCCGCCGCGATGCCGACCAGCGCGCCGCCCTGATCGGCGAGCTCATCGCTATCTGCGGCCTATCCGAGAGCGCCCTCATCAAGCAGGAGTACGTCGACCTTGAAGGATGAAGGATGAAGGATGAAGGCCGAACGTTCATCCTTCATCCTTCATCCTTCATCCTTCATCCTTCATCCTTCATCCTTCATCCTTCAACACTATGCCAAAGCCATATCTGATCGGCCTCACCGGCGGGATCGCCTGCGGCAAGAGCACGGTGGTGGCGATGCTGGCGGCCCTGGGGGCCAGCACAATCGATGCCGACCGCGTGACCCACCGCGTCCAACGGCCCGGATCGCCGGTCTACCAGCAGATCGTCGCCGCTTTCGGCCCGCAGGTGCTCTCCGCGCCCGGCGGCCCGATCGACCGGCGCAAGCTCGGAGATATCGTCTTCGCCGACCCGGCGGCCCTGCGCCGGCTGGAGCAGATCGTCCACCCGGCGGTGCGCGCCGAGATCCGCGCCTTCATCGCCGAGGCGGAGATGGTGGGCGGCTACGGCACGCGCACGCAGCCCATCGCCCGCCCGGTGGTGGTGATCGACGCGATCAAGCTGATCGAGTCGGGCTGGGCCGACGAGTGCCAGCAGATCTGGGTGATCACCTGCGCTGAGGCCCAGCAGATCGAGCGGCTCATGACGACGCGCGGCATGATCGAGCCCGAGGCCCGGCGCAGGGTGGCCGCGCAGCCGCCCCAGAGCAGCCGCCTGGCCCGCGCCACCGTCGTGATCGATAACAGCGGCGGCCAGGACAGCACCCGCGCCCAGGTCGAGGCCGCCTGGCAGGCTGTGATCGCCGAGGTGCGGGGATGAGGTATGCCTATACCAGAGGGATCTCCACCTCAGAGAGGGCGCTTGCCAACACCTCCGCCGCGCTGCGCCCGCGCAGGGCGCTCTCGGGGCGCAGCAGCAGCCGGTGGCGCAGCACCGGCCCGGCGAGGTGCTTCAGGTCGTCCGGGGTGACGTAGTCGCGTCCCTGGAGGGCCGCGTAGGCCTTGCTGGCCCGGAAGAGCGCCAGGGTGGCCCGCGGGCTCATGCCGAGGGCCAGGTCGGGGTGGCCGCGCAGGGCCGCCGCCAGCCGCACCAGGTAGCCGCGCAGCGACTCCTCGACGTGGACGCCCCACACCGCCCGCTGCAGCTCGGGCAGCCGGGCGCCATCGGCCACCGCGCCGAGCGCCGCGATCGGGTGGGCGCCCTCAAGCGCCCGCAGCAGCCGCAGCTCCTCATCGGGCGTCGGGTAGCCCATGCCCACCTGGATCAGGAAGCGGTCGAGCTGGGCCTCGGGCAGCGGGAAGGTGCCCTCGAACTCGATCGGGTTCTGGGTGGCCAGCACCAGGAAGGGCTGCGGCAGCGGGTGAGTCTCGCCGTCCACGCTCACCTGGCCCTCGCCCATCGCCTCCAGCAGGGCGCTCTGGGTGCGCGGCGTCGCCCGGTTGATCTCATCGACCAGCAGCACGCTGCTGAAGATCGGGCCGGGCTGAAAGATGAAGCGGCCCTCGCCCTGCCGGTAGACCGACACGCCCGTCACGTCGTTCGGCAGCAGGTCGGGCGTACATTGGATGCGGCGGAAGGACACGCTCAGCGAGACGGCCAGCGCGCGGGCGAGCATGGTCTTGCCCACCCCCGGCACATCCTCGATCAGGGCGTGGCCGTCGCAGAGCAGGGCGGTCAGCAGCAGATCCAGGACATCGGCCTTGCCGACGATCACCCGCGCCACGTTCGCGCGGATGGCGGCGGCGAATCTAGGAATTTCCTCAAGAGAAAGAGGCATATTGAATATTGAATGTTGAATGTTGAATGCTGAATGCCGGACATTCAGCATTCAACATTCAGCATTACTCAGAACTGTCCGGCGAAATGACACGCCGCCCAGTGGCCCCTGCGCTTCTCCTCGAAGGCCGGGTCCTGCTCCTTACACACCGCGCGGGCGATCCAGCAGCGCGGGTGGAAGCGGCAGCCGCTCGGCGGGTTGATCGGGCTGGGCACATCGCCCTGGAGCATGATCCGCTCGCGCCGCGCCGTCGGGTCGGGGTTGGGGATGGCCGAGATCAGCGCCTTCGTGTACGGGTGCAGCGGCCCGCGGAACAGGTCCTCGCGGCTCGCCAGCTCGACCAGCTTGCCCAGGTACATCACGCCGACCCGGTCGGAGATATGCTCGACCACGCTGAGGTTGTGGGCGATGAACAGGTAGGTCAGCCCGAACTCGCGCTGCAGGTTCTTGAGCAGGTTGAGCACCTGCGACTGGATGGACACATCCAGGGCGCTCACCGGCTCGTCGCAGACGATCAGCTTGGGCTCCATAATCAGGGCGCGGGCGATGCCGATGCGCTGGCGCTGGCCGCCCGAGAACTCGTGGGGGAAGCGGTTGACCTGGCTGGAGTGCAGGCCCACCTTGGCCAGCACCTCGCGCACGCGCTCCTGGCGGTCCTTGGGTGATCCGACGCCGTGGATCACCAGGCCCTCGGCCACGCTCTCGCCCACCGTGATCCGCGGGTCGAGCGAGGCGTAGGGGTCCTGGAAGACGATCTGCATATCCCGGCGCAGCGCCTTCATCTGGCGGCTGCCGGCCTTCAGCACATCCTTGCCCTCGAAGAGCACCTCGCCGGCGGTGGCCTGCTCCAGGCGCAGCACCGTGCGCCCGGTGGTCGTCTTGCCGCAGCCGCTCTCGCCCACCAGGCCCAGCGTCTCGCCGCGGCGCACGTGGAAGCTGACGCCGTCCACCGCCTTGACGGTGGCCACGGTGCGGCGCATAATGCCGCCCTTGATCGGGAAGTATTTTTTGAGGTTGCTCACCTCAAGCAGGTTCTCGCGGGCCGTCTCTATCTTTGGCGCAGCCATTTTAAACTCCAATGTTGAATGTTGAATGTTGAATGTTGAATGCTGAATGTCCGGCATTCAACATTCAGCATTCAACATTCAACATTCATCACGCGTACAGCCAGCAGCGCACCGTGCGCCCATCCTCCATATCAGCGACGGGCGGGGCCTGGTCGCACTTCTCAAAGCGCTTGCTGCAGCGCGAGGCGAAGCGGCACCCGGCGGGCGGGCTGATCAGGCTGGGCACGCTGCCGGGGATCACCTCGAGCTGATCGCGAACCTGGCCGAGCACCGGCATCGAGTCTAGCAGGCCCTGGGTGTAGGGGTGCTTGGGGCTGGCGAAGAGCGAGCGCACATCGGCGTACTCAATGATCTGGCCGGCATACATCACCGCCACGCTGTCGGCCATCTCGGCGATCACGCCCATATCGTGGGTGATCAGGATGATCGAGGTCTCGATCTTCTCGCGCAGGGCGCGCATCAGGTCGAGGATCTGGGCCTGGATAGTCACATCCAGGGCGGTGGTGGGCTCGTCGGCGATCAGCAGCTCGGGGTTGCACGCCAGGGCCATGGCGATCATCACGCGCTGGCACTGGCCGCCCGAGAGCTCGTGCGGGTACTGGCGCATGCGCCGCTGGCCGTCGGGCAGCCCCACCATCGTCAGCAGCTCCAGGCAGCGCGTATCGGCGTCGGCGCCCCTCAGGCCCTGGTGGATCTCCAGCGTCTCAATGATCTGGTCGCCGACGCGGAACACCGGGTTGAGGGCGGTGGTGGGCTGCTGGAAGATCATCGAGATCCGGTTGCCGCGGATCTTGCGCATCTGCTCCTCGTCGATCGCCAGCAGGTTCGTGCCGTCGAAGGCCACCGAGCCTGCCACGACCTTCCCGGGCGGACTCACCAGGCGCATGATCGACAGCGCGGTCACGCTCTTGCCCGAGCCGCTCTCGCCCACGATGCCCAGCGTCTCACCGCGGCCCAGGTGCAGGTCCACCCCGTCCACCGCCTGCACCACCCCGTCCTCGGTGAAGAAGTAGGTCTTCAGGCCGCTGACCCGCAGCAGGTCGGGCGACTTTGTGCCGACGGGACTCGGGGCGGCGCGCGGTGCCTCGGTTGGTGTCGTTGTCACGCGTTGGCTCCATTGATGACCCTCACCCCCTGCCCCTCTCCCTTTAAG
>JBAXES010000319.1:0-5462 GCA_037140315.1 Chloroflexales bacterium | reverse complement strand
GGTCCAGATCGAGAACGCCCGGCTGGCCAGCGGCGTCGCGCTGCTGCTGCGCGACCTCGGGATGGCGCTCCCCGCTGCCGCGTTCGCCGCCGGCCTGGCGGCGGTGCGCTGGCCGGGGCGGCTCGAGACGCTGCGCCTACACCCGCGCCTGATCGTCGACGGCGCCCACAACGGGGACTCGGCGCGCAAGCTGATGCTGGCGCTGCGCGAGATCCAGCCTTCCGGCAGGCTCATCCTGATCCTCGGCGCATCGGCGGACAAAGATCTCGCGGCGATCGCCGCCGCGCTCGTGCCCCACGCCGCAGCGGTCATCGTCACCCAGTCCCCGCACCCGCGGGCGGCCACGCCGCAGGCCCTGCACGCGGCGGCGCGGCCCTGCGCGCGCGGCGCGCTGCTGGTGGCCGACGACGCGGCTGCGGCGGTGGCCGAGGCGCTGCGCCGCGCGCAGCCCGACGACCTGATCTGCGCCACCGGCTCGCTGTTCATCGTCGCTGCGGTGCGCGCGGCGTGCGGGTACGCGGATGCGGAGCCGGCCGTGACTCAGAGGTAGTATGCCCAACCACCTACCGCCCGCGCCGGCCCTGGCGCGCCTGCTCGAGCTGCGCCGGGAGGCGATCATCGGCGCCTGGGCCGAGCTGGTGCGGCAGCAGCCCGACAGCCACTACGCCGCCATCGCGCCGGCGGAGATCCTCGCCACGGCGCGCGCCCTGCTCGCCGCCCTTGTCGAGGCCCTCGACAGCGGCTCCCTGCGCCCGCTCGACGGCCACCTGCACGAGATCGGCATGCGCCGCCTGAGCATGGGCTTCAGCAGCGCCGAGATCGTCGAGTCCCTGCTCCTGGCCAAGGCCGCCGCCCTGCCCGCGCTGATTGGCGGGGCCGCCGATCTGCCCGCCGAGCGGGCGATCGGCCTGTTCGACGCCTACCTGCGCCGCGCCGTCGGGCGATTTATCGCCGGCTACGACGAGCTGGCCGCGCGCGGCGTGCGTGAGCAGCAGCAGCGCACCTCGCTCATCCTGGAGGCCACCCAGGCCGCCGCCAGCACCCTGCGCCTGAGCGAGGTGCTGGCCCGTATCGCCAACACTATCGCCGCCGCCCTCAGCGTCCCCGACTGCGGCATCTATCTGCTCGATGAGCGCGGCGGCGCCCTCGCGCCAAGCTTTCCGACCAGCTACCCCGATGAGCATCGCCTGCTCACCTTCCTTCGCAGGACCCTCGACCCCATCGGCGACCCTCTGATCCGCGAGGTGATTGAGCGCCGTCAGCCCGCCGTGTGCGCTGATGTGCGCCGGGAGCCCCAGATCGATCAGGCCCTGGCCGCCGAGCTTGGTGTGGTCGCGCTGATGGTGCTGCCCCTGGTCGCCGGCGAGCACGTGCTCGGCATGGCCATCGCCGCCTCCGGCGAGCCGCACACCTTCAGCTCGTCCGAGATCGCCCTGGCCTGGGGCATCGCCACCTCCGGGGCCCTGGCGGTGGAGAACGTGCGGCTCTTCGACGAGACCCGCCAGCGCTTGGCCGAGAGCGAGCGCCTGCGCCAGCAGGTCGAGCAGCTGACGATCGTGGCCGAGCGGCAGCGGCTCTCGCGCGACCTGCACGACTCGGTGGCGCAGTCGCTCTACAGCCTGGCGCTCTACACCGAGGCGGCGTCCGGGGCCCTGGCCGACGGCGACGCCGCCACGGCGACCGCGCACATAGGCGAGGTGGGCACCATCGCCCGCGACGTGCTCGGCGAGATGCGCCTGCTGATCTATAACCTACGCTCGCCGACCCTCGACGCCGAGGGGCTGGTGAGCGCGCTCCAGGGCCGGCTGGATGCCGTGGAGGCCCGCACCGCCCTGCGCGCCGAGCTCTCGGCCGAGGGCGATGACCAGCTGGCCCCGGCGCTGCGCCAGGAGCTCTACTTCATCGCCCAGGAGGCGCTGAACAATGTGCTCAAGCACGCCCACGCCGCGCGGGTGCAGATCCGGCTGCGCTTTGGGCCGACCACGCGGCTGGAGGTCGCCGACGACGGGCGCGGGTTCGAGCCGGCGGCCCCGGCGCGCAGCGGGCTGGGCCTGCAGGGCATGGCCGAGCGCGCCCAGCGCCTCGGCGGGTCGATCCAGATCGTGAGCGCGCCCGGGCGCGGTACACAGATTACAGTGGAGGTGCCAGCATGGGTGAGCAAGTGATCCGCGTGCTGATCGCCGATGACCACGGCCTGGTGCGCAAGGGCATCCGCGCCCTGCTGGCCCGCGAGGCCGACATCGCCGTGGTGGGCGAGGCCAGCGACGGCCAGGCCGCCGTGGCCGCCGCCGCAGCCCTGCGCCCCGACGTGATCCTGATGGACCTGGCCATGCCCGTCCTCGACGGGATCGAGGCCACCCGCCAGATCAGCGCGCGCCAGCCCGAGGCGCGCATCCTGGTGCTGACCAGCTTCACCACCGACGATAAGGTCTTCCCGGCGCTCAAGGCCGGCGCCCTGGGCTACCTGCTCAAGGACTCCGATCCCGAGGCCCTCGTTCAGGCTATCCGCCAGGTCGCCCGCGGCGAGTCCTCCCTGCACCCGGCGATCGCCCGCAAGGTGCTCCAGGAGCTCGCCCACCCGGCGCAGCCCGCGCGCCCGCCCGCGCCCGACCAGCTCACCGAGCGCGAGGTCGAGGTGCTGCGGCTGATCGCCCACGGCCTGAGCAACAAGGAGATCGCCGAGCGCCTGGTGGTGACCGAGAAGACCGCGCGCACCCACGTGAGCAATATTCTGCACAAGCTCCAGCTCGCCAGCCGCACCCAGGCCACGCTCTACGCCCTGCGCGAGGGCTTCGCGTCGCTGGATGAGGGCGAGGCGTAGGGGGCATCAGGAGACACGCATCCGCCGGTAGAAGAAGTGCTTGGCGACCTCAGCGGTGATCATATACAGGGCCAGGATCGCCCCCAGCATGGCCACAAACAGCGGCGGGATGGGGCTGAAGCCTAAGACAGCGGCGAGCGGGGAGTAGGGGAGCGCCAGCGTCAGCGCATCGACGACAAGCGTGGCGATTAGCAGTGCTCTGCCCGGCATACTCTTGTAGCACGGCCCGCTGGTGCGGATCACCAGGACGATCAGCGATGCCGAGATGACCGACTCTACAAACCAGCCGGCCCGAAACTCCTCTGGGCTGGCGTGGAGGATCAGCAGCAGCGCCCCGAAGGTCAGGTAGTCAAACAGCGAGCTCACCAGGCCAAAGGTGAGCATAAAGTTCCGAATAAAGCGTAGGTCCCAGCGCCGCGGTCGCTCCACCGCCGTCGGGTCTACGTTATCGGTGGCGATCGCCGTCTCGGGGAAGTCGGTCAGCAGGTTTGCGAGCAGGATCTGCGTGGGCAGGAGCGGCAAGAACGGCAGCAGCAGCGATGCGCCGGCCATGCTGAACATGTTGCCGAAGTTCGCGCTGGTGGCCATAAACACATACTTGAGCGTGTTGGCGAAGGTGATCCGGCCCTGCTTGACGCCCTCAAGCAGCACGCCCAGGTCGTGCTCGAGCAGCACAATGTCGGCGGCCTCGCGCGCCACATCAACGGCGCTGTCCACCGAGATGCCGACATCGGCGGCGTGCAGGGCCGACGCGTCGTTGATCCCGTCGCCCATATAGCCGACCACATGCCCGGCCCGCTTGAGCGCCAGGATGATCCGCTCCTTTTGATTCGGCTCGATCTCGGCGAACAGGTTGACGCTGCTGACCTGGTGGGTGAGCGCCGCCGTGCTCATCGCGCGGATGTCCGGCCCGGTCAGGATGCGCGCGCTCGCCAGCCCGACCTGCTGGCCGAGGTGGGCCGCGACGGCCCGGTTATCGCCGGTGATCACTTTGAGCGCCACGCCCAGCCGCGCGAGCTGCTTGATGGTCGCGTCGACCCCGGCCTTGGGCGGGTCGGCCAGCACCACAAAGCCGAGGAAGGTCATCGCCGCCTCAGACTCCTTGCTGATCGTGGCCTCGTCGCCCGTGTCCCGATACGCTAGGCCGAGGGTGCGGAACCCGGCCTGGCTGAGCTCCTCGAACTTCGCCTGAATGCGCGTCCGCACAGTGTCGAGGCGCACCAGCTGGCCGTGATCCGCCTCGGCCTGGTCGCACACCTCCAGCACGTTCTGGAGCGCGCCCTTGGTGATCATCAGGCGGCGCGAGTCGTGCGCCACCAGTATGCTCAGCCGCTTGCGGATGAAGTCGTAGGGCACCTCGTCGAGCTTGCGGTACGCAGCCAGGTCGAACCGGCGGTCGTTGCGGATCGCCTCGTCGATCGGGTTCAGGTAGCCCGTCTCGTAGGTCGCGTTAAGGTAGGCGTACAGCGCGATCGTGTCGCTCGGGCTGCCGCTGACGTCAAGCAGCGACTCGACATGCACCTGCCCCTCGGTCAGCGTGCCGGTCTTATCCGAGCACAGCACATTCATGCTGCCGAAGTTCTCGATCGCGGCGAGGCGCTTGACGATCACCTTCTGCCTGGCCATCTGCTTGGCGCCCTGCGCCAGGTTGATGCTGATGATCGCCGGCAGGAGCTGCGGCGTCAGGCCCACCGCCAGGGCCAGCGAGAAGAGGAACGAGTCGAGCACCGGGCGCGCCAGGTAGACGTTGACCGCAAAGATCAGCACGATCAGCACGAGGGTGACTTCCATCAGGAAGTAGCCGAAGCGCCGGATGCCACGCTCGAACTCGGTCTCAGGCGGCTGGAGGCCCAGCCGCTCGGAGACGCCGCCGAACTCGGTGGCGAGCCCCGTGTGAACTACCAGCGCCCGCGCGCTGCCGCTGACCACGTGGGTGCCCATAAAGAGCACGTTGGTGCGCTGGCCGAGGGCGGTGTCGGCGGGCAGCACGCCGCTGCTCTTCTCCACGGGATAGGTCTCACCGGTCAGGGCCGCCTCGTCCACGAACAGGTCGAGCGACTCGAGCAGCAGGCAGTCGGCGGAGATCGTCGCGCCGGCGGCGAGCAGCACCAGATCGCCCGGCACAACGTCTGCGATCGCAACGTTGGCCTCGCCGCCATCGCGCAGGACGGTCACCTTGGTCTGCACCACCGCCAGGAGCTTCGCCAGGGCATCTGCCGCCCCGCGCTCCTGCCAGAATCCGAGCACGCTGCTGATCAGCACGATCCCCAGGATGATGATCGCGTTGGTGCTGTCGCCAAGAAACAGCGATAGGATGGCCGCCCCGATCAGGATCAGCGTGATCGGACTCTCAAACTGTTTGAGCAGCAGGCGCAGGCCGCTCAGGCTACGGGCCGGGCGCAGCGCGTTCGGCCCGTAGCGCTCGCGAAAGAGCTGCGCCTGTGCCGAGGCGAGCCCCTGCGGCGTGCTGCCGAGCTGCTCGATCACCTGCGCGGCGGGCAGGCTCCAGAAGGTGGGGAGCGGTTGATCCATGCCTGTGAGTATAGCAAGATTGCGTCCAACTCGGTAGTCGCTGGGGCGGCTCTGGAGGGCTCGTGCAAAGTCCCTGGGGCTGCGCCCCAGACCCCGCTTTTTGTCAGGT
>JBAXES010000318.1:0-5464 GCA_037140315.1 Chloroflexales bacterium | reverse complement strand
GTCGACTTTGCTGGTGATTTTGATGACCATTCCCGGCCTGGCCCTGTTCGACGGTCAGGCCCTCCAGGCCGGGGGCGGAAGCAGGGGCTGACTCCATTAAAACCTCCCCGGTTGGAAATGCCAGCACCAGCTGGCGGCGGCGCAGTAGGCCGGGCAGCCGCCCTGGGGCGGGCGCGGCTCAAAGGCCCCCCGGCGGATGGCCGCCACCGAGGCCCCGATGGTCGCCGCCGCCGCTATCGCGCCCGAGAGCCCGCAGGCGCCCGCAGGAGACGCCGCCCGCCAGGCTGGGCTGGCGACCGAATCGACAGCCGACAACGGCGGCGGCAACGGTGGCACGGCTCAGGTCGCGGGGGCGGCGGCAGCCCCAAGCGCCGGTGCCGCCGCGAGCGAGCTTTTGTCAACGGGCACGCAGAGTCCGAGTGCGCCGGCGCTGCCTGCGGCCAAGGCGGCCCCGCCACAGCCGTCGGGCCTCCCTGCCGGGCTCACATTCGGCCTGGGCTTCGCGCTCCTGGCCCTGGCCCTCAGCACCTTCATCTACACCCGCTCGCGGAGGTGAGCGCGGCCCGCTCATACGGTGAGGGTGTGGGAGCGGCTACGTCGCTTCTGTGAAATAACTGGCTCTGCTGCGGCGCGGCCCTATACGTCGAGCTGGTGGAGCGCTAAAAAAACTGAGGTAAGATCAGGGTCGAAGTGGCTCCCGGACAGCCCGTCGATGTGCTCCCTCACCTTCTGGACTGGCCAGCCCCCGCGATAGGGCCGGTCGGAGCGCAGAGCGTCCCAGACATCGGCGAAGGCGAAGATGCGCGCCACCAGAGGGATGGCAGTGCCGGCGAGTCCGCGCGGGTAGCCGCTGCCGTCCCACTTCTCGTGGTGGCAGTAGGGGATGTCGAGGGCCGGTCGAAGATACTCGATCGGGGCGAGCCACTCGTAAGCGTACACCGGGTGCCTGCGCATGATCACCCACTCCTCGGGGCTGAGCGGGCCCGGCTTATGCAGGATCGCGTCGGGGATACCCAGCTTGCCCACATCGTGCAGCAGGGAGCCGCGGCGCACGTGCACAATATCGTCATCGGCCAGGCCAATGGCCTGGGCCATGCGCACGGTCATCTCCGTCACCCGCTGGCTGTGGCCCTCGGTCTCCTGGTCGCGGAGGTCGAGCGCGCGCGACCAGCCAACGATGGTGGTGTCGTAGGCCTGCTGGAGCGCGTCGTAGGCGATCTCCAGCTCGCGCCGGCTCTCGTGAAGCTTGCGGTAGCGGTTGAGCCGGGTGATCGACTGGACGCGCACCCGCAGCTCCAGCGAGTCGATCGGCTTGATCAAAAAATCGTCCGCGCCGGCGGCGATGCCGGCCAGCCGCGAGTGGCGGTCGTCCAGCGTCGAGATGATCAGCACCGGGACCTCGCCCAGCAGCGGGTCGGCCCGCAGACGCCTGCATGTCTCCAGGCCATCCATCGTCGGCATCATCACATCGAGCAGGATCAGGTCGGGCAGAATCTCGCGCGCCAGGCGCAGACACTCCACGCCGTTCGTTGCTGTGTGCAGGCTATGACCGTCACGGGACAGGTAGTTAGTGATGAGCTCGCGGGTGACTGGCTCGTCATCGGCAACTAAGATCATTGCGCCGCTCATTGAGGTGTTTCCATTTGCATATGCAGCACAAAAGGCATACAGCGAGTACAACGGATTCCAGACCTCGACATTAAAGGGACTCTAACAATACCAGATTACTATATCCATACGCGCAAGATGCGCAAACACCCAGCATGGCTTGATGATGTCTGCGCGTTTTGCGCGCGAGCGACCGCGTGACACTCCGTCGGCGGCGTTTGACGCCCGCCCGGGGCTGGCCTATACTCAGCGTACTGCTATGAAGATCGCAATCCTCGCCGACATCCACGCCAACCTGGCAGCGCTGCAGGCCACGATCGACGACATCGACGGGTGGTCGCCCGATGCGGTGATCGTCGGCGGCGACATAGTGAACCGGGGGCCGCAGTCGGACGACTGCCTGGACCTGGTGCTACGCCTGCGCGATCAGCGGGGCTGGCAGGTGATCGCGGGGAACCACGAGGGCTACGTGCTGCGCTACGCGGTCGACCGCGCCCGGCACGACTTCCCCACCAGCGGCCCGCGCTACGAGTTCAGCCGGCTGATCGGCTGGGCCTACGGCCAGCTGGCCGACCGCATCCCGGCCATCGCCGCCCTGCCCGAGCAGCTGGAGATCGCCACACCCGCCGGGGCCATACGCGTGCTGCACGCCTCGGTGCGCCACAACCGCGACGGGGTGATGGCGGCGTCGAGCGACGCGGAGCTGCGCCGGCAGATCGACCCGGCGGCGGCGGTGTTCTGCGTCGGCCACACGCACATGCCCTTCGTGCGCCGGGTAGACGACACTCTGGTGGTAAATGTCGGCTCGGTGGGGCTGCCCTTCGACGGCGACACGCGGGCGGCCTACGCCCGGCTGAGCCTGGGCCACGCGGGCTGGGGCGCTGCCATCCGCCGCGTGGACTACGACCTTGCCGCCACCGAGCGGGTCTTTGTGCATGGCGGGGCGATGGAGTCGATCGGGCCGATGGCCGAGATCATGCTGCGCGAGCTACAGACGGGCACCTCGCTGATGTTTGACTTCCTGCCGCGCTACGACGGGCCGATCCACTCCGGCGAGATCAGCATGGCCAACGCCGTGCGGGACTTCCTGGATGGGTGACATAGGGGCGCAGCAGCGCGGCGCTGCTGCGCCCCTATGTCACCCGGCGATCGGCGCTGGCGTCGAGGGCCTCGACGAGGGCGAGCAGGGCACTGTTGACCGGGGTGGGCACGCCGAGACGGGCGCCCTCGCGGACGACGGCCCCGTTGATTGTAGCGACCTCGGTCTGCCCGCCGCGCAGCACGTCCTGGAGCATCGAGGAGCGGTTGGCCCCGGTGGCGCGGGCCACGGCCAGCACGTGCCCCAGCGGATCGGCGTAGGGCAGGCGCACGCCGCGGGCGGCGGCCACCGCCGCCGCCTCGCCCACCGCGCGGGCCAGCAGATCGCGGGCCTGCGGCAGGTCGGCCAGCACGCCGTTGGGCACCCGCAGCAGCGCCGTCAGGGCATTGACCCCCGCGTTCACCAGCAGCTTGCCCCAGAGCAGGGAGTCGATGTCGTCGCTCACCTCGGCGGGCAGCCCGCAGCGGCGGAAGAGGTCGGCCATAGCGTCGGCGGCGGGCCGGCTGGGCGCAGAGCTGAACACCGTCGGACCCACGCCGGCGTGGCGCACCCGGCCGGGGCCGAGCAGCGTGCCGCCCATAGATGTGACGCCCTGGCCGGCCCGGTCGTCGCCCAGGGCGGCCGCCAGCGACTCGCGGTTGCCCACGCCGTTCTGCAGCGTGTAGGCCACCGCGCCCGGCCCCAGCAGCGCCTGGGCGGCCCGGGCGGCCCAGGGCGTCTGCCGGGCCTTGACCAGGATGATCGCCGCGTCAGACGGGGCCGCCGCAGCGGGGTCGGTCACGGCGCGGGCCGGGCGGACGTGCTCCACGCCAGCGACCTCGCAGCGTATGCCGCCGGCGTTGATCGCGGCCACGTGCTCGCCCCAGCCGTCCACCAGCAGCACCTCGGCCCCGGCCGAGAGGTAGTAGCCGAGGACGCCGCCCATCGCCCCGGCGCCGATGATCGCCACGCGCATAGTGCCTCCTTCAGGTGCATCTTTCGCCCCGCCTCGCGTCTCTCGTGATCACTTGCGCGCCACACTGATCTATACTAGAATCGCAGCCACCGCATCGAGACCCTCAAGACCCAGCTTATTCGCGCCGCATAGAGGCCATCTGGCCTCATCAGGAGGCTTCTTGTGACGACCGAGACCGATCTCATCCGCTCCGACCTGGAGCATCTCATCCACCCGCTCTTCCACCCCAGCGCCCACCAGACGCCCAAGATCTGGGTTGAGGCCAAGGGCTCGGTGGTGAAGGACATCAACGGCAGAGCGTACCTGGATGGCCTGAGCGCCCTCTGGAATGTGAACGTCGGCCACGGCCGCGAGGAGCTGGCCGAGGCGGCGTACGCCCAGATGAAGCAGATGGCCTACTACTCGGCCTACACCGGCTCGACGAACCTGCCGGCCATCCAGCTCGGCGAGAAGCTGAGCCAGATCTTCTACCCGAGCATCAACACCTTCTTCTTCACCAGCGGCGGGGCCGAGAGCACCGAGAGCTCGATCAAGACGGCCCGCTTCTACTGGAAGGCCAAGGGCAAGCCCGACAAGACCAAGTTCATCTCGCGCATGAAGGGCTACCACGGCGTGACTCTGGCGGCCATGAGCGCCACCGGCCTGCCGGCCTACTGGCCGATGTTCGAGCCGCGCGTGCCCGGCTTCCTGCACATCGAGTCGCCCTACCCGTACCGCTTTGTGAACAAGACGCCCGATGTGAGCGACGGCGTGGCGGCGGCCAACCTGCTTGAAGAGGCCATCCTGCGCGAGGGCGCCGACACGGTGGCCGGATTCATCGCCGAGCCCGTCCAGGGCGCCGGCGGGGTCATCCCGCCCCAGCCCGACTACTTCGCGCGCATCCGCGAGATCTGCGACCAGTACGAGGTGCTGCTGATCTCCGACGAGGTGATCACCGGCTTCGGGCGCACCGGCACCTGGTTCGGCCTGGAGCACTACGGGATCGAGCCCGACATCGCCCAGTTCGCCAAGGGCATCACTTCGGGCTACGTGCCCCTGGGCGGCATCGGCGTCTCGGACGCGATCAGCGAGGTGATCAACAGCGTGGCCCCCGACAAGCGCTGGATGCACGCCTTCACCTACTCGGGCCACCCCACCTGCTGCGCCGTGGCCCTGGCCAACATCGCGATCATCGAGGGCGAGGGCCTGGTGGCCCAGGCCGCCAGCACCGGTGCCCATATGCTCGCCGGTCTCCAGGAGCTTGAGGAGATGCCGAGCGTGGGCAACGTGCGCGGCCTGGGCATGATGGCCGGCGTCGAGCTGGTGGCCAACAAGGACACCAAGGAGGCCTTCCCGGCATCGGCCAACGTCGGCGCGCGCGTGGGCAGCGAGATGATGGCCCGCGGCCTGCACACCCGCGTGATCGGCGACACCATCCTGCTGGCCCCGCCGCTCTCCACCAGCGTCGAGCAGATCGACCAGATGGTACAGATCATCGGCGAGTCGATCGCCGCCGTACAGGGCTAGCTGGGTAAGGGCGCAGCAGCGCCGCGCTGCTGCGTCCCTATTCCACCAGCAGGTTATCGATCAGGCGCACCGCGCCCACCCGCACCGCCAGCGAGATCAGCGCGCCGCGCGGGCCGACCTCGGCTAGCTCGCGCAGGGTCAGCGGGTCGGCGACGCTGACGTACTCGGGCCGGGCCAGGGGTTCGCCGGCCAGCACCGCGGCCATGATCTGGCGCAGCGGTTCGTGGTCTTCAACGATGGAAACGAGGATTTTCATGGTTCAGGGTTCCCAAGGCAACTCAAACACGACCCGCGTG
>JBAXES010000317.1:0-5464 GCA_037140315.1 Chloroflexales bacterium | reverse complement strand
CCACCCCGACGACGGCGTGGCCGAAGGACTCGACCGTGGTGGCGAGGTCGCGGGCGATAATGGCCTCATCTTCGACAATGAGGAGGTGCATAGATATCGACACCCAATCCACGCTGGCACCGAGCACCACCGGTGAGGATGTGGTGTCAGCGATGAATACAACCAGGAGAGGAGTATCGTCAATATGTGATCGCGCAGGCGTGCCCCGTGTACAGGGCGACCCATGCCGGCAGGCGCGACACCCCGCCGGTGTTCCCACCGGTCATGTGCCGGTGATGAGCATCAGGGGACTCCAACGATACACCCGGCAGCAGTACCTGTCAATCGATTGTAACAGCGCTCCCACCATTAGGCTGCGTATCATAGCGCACTCCCATCTATAGCCTCTCGGCGATGCGGAAGGCGCATGGGTTGTACGTTGAATCGACCGGAACCGTCGCTCTTGTCAGGGTATAAGTCTGGTTCCTGGTGCTGTTGTCTGGGCTATGCTCAGTAGGGCCACGATGAAAAAGGCCAGCACGATGATGCCGCCAACCCCGACGATCATCGCCCAGGGTGGGGATCTGCGCTCGCCGGATCTTGGCGTGTGGGCAGACCGCTGGATCACATAGCCATAGCGTGCCGCCATCCGACGGAGATCCGCCGCGACAGCGCTCATTGTGGTGTACCGCTGCGCCCTGTTCGTCTGAAGGCAGCGGTGCGCGATGGCAGAGAGATCGGGGCTGACCTGCGGTGCAGCCTGCGCCAGCGGCGGGAGCGGCTGCTGCTGGATCATCTGCACGACCACAAGGTCGGGGAGATTCGGGTTATTGCGCGGCTGGTGGCCGCTGAGCATCTCGTAGAGCACCACCCCGAAGGAGTAGATATCGCTGCCGCGGCGGACGAGATCGCGATTGCCGAGGGTCTGCTCGGGCGACATATAGGCCAGCGTGCCGAGCACGCTGTTGTCGCGGGTGATCGCCTGCTCGGCCAGGGAGCGCGCGATCCCGAAGTCGGCCAGCACCACGCAGGCGGGGCCGCGCAGCAGCAGGTTGCTCGGCTTGATGTCGCGATGGATCACTCCATGATCGTGGGCGTAGGCCAGCGCGTCGGCAATCTGCACCGCTAGCTGCACCGCATGCCGCTCCGGCAGGCGGCCGCCGCTGCGCGCCAGCAGGTCGGCCAGCGAGCCATCCGGCAGGTACTCGGTCGCGATATAATACTGGATCTCGCCGCCAGGCAGCCGCACGATACCCGTCTCAATCATGCGCAGGATGTTAGGGTGTCTCAGCTGCCTGAGCAGCCGCGCCTCGCTCTGAAAGCGCCGCTCCGGCTCGCGCATGCGCTCGATCAGCGGCAGCGGTAGCTTCAGGGCGACCTGGCCATAGGCGGGGTGGCGGGCCAGGTAGACACGGGCCAGCCCGCCCGCGCCGATCTGGCGGATGAGGCGGTAGCGGCCCAGCTGCGGCGGCGGCGTTTTGTACATAAGCGGTCTACTGGACAAATCGGATCGTCAGCGGGTAGCGGTAGCGCTCGCCGTTGCTCGCCTTCACCGCCGCGATGATCGTCACGGTGATGTCGAAGATGGTGAGCGCGGCCAGCATGAGGAACCCGATCAGGACGAAGGTCAGCACTAGCGAGATGAGCGCGTAGATGTAGAAGCTGATCTGATAGTTCAGCGCCTCGGCGCCGTGCTCGCGCACAAAGGCCGACTGGTCTTTCTTCGATGACCAGATGACAATCGTGGCGATGAGGTCGGCGAAGGGGATAAGGTAGCCCAGAAACGACACCAGATGGCAGGCCATAGCTGTGTTGCGCTCATCGGCGCTCACCCCGCCCAGGTGGTAGGTCGGCCCGGAGATAGGCTGCTGCGGCGGGTACGGCTGCTGCTGCCGGTACGGCTGCTGCTGGCTGATGGTTTGCCCGCAGGTCGAGCAGAAGCGCGCGCCCGGGGCGAGCGGGTTGCGGCACGATGGGCAGTAGCTGGCGACGGGCTGCATAGGGGGCCTCCTCTGCTGTCGGGCTATTGGTCGATTGGCGCTGTCAGGGGTGCTACTGGCCACCCGATGCATCGTACTTCACGAGGTAGATGTGTTCTGCCATGAATGAGTATGGTTCAGGAATCTCTTTTGGTATGCCATCACCAGACACAAAGACTGTTCCCACACCCTCGCTAATAAAGGAGCACTTGAATTCGTCGTTGCGTGTCTTATTTCCTGGCACAATTTCTTGCGGCTCTTGTAGTGTCGTTGAGAAGAGAAATCGAATGATGCCCAATGTAGAGAATTGCTCAGCGCGAGCGATGATGACTCCGGCTCGATTTAGATAATGATCGCGCCTTCTGACGCAATCCTGATAGACAACCTGCTCCTCAGCTGTTAAGGCATCCGGGCTGGTCAGCGGGCCGCTGACATCTATGCGCGGTTCACCCCCTGCCACTGGTGATGCCTGGGTCGCCGTTACAGCCGCGGTTGCCGTCGGCTCAGAGGCTATCACGGGCAAGGCTGCTGTTGGCTCTGCGGTCGGGGGCATCGTGGTCGAGGTGGGCGCGGCTGTCGGGCGGGACGTTTCTCGCGGCTGTGGGGCGGCCACCGCAGATGAAATCTCACCGATCGCACTGGAGGTCTGCCGCCACATGCTCACGCCGAGCGCAGCCAGGGCGACGAGTGTGAGCAGGATAGTCAGGGCCGCGCTGAAGATCAGCCAGCCCGGGCTGCGCCGTGGGCGCGGTGGGCCATAGTAGCCCACTGCCACCGTCACATTGTCGGGGGCCCCCCGGCGCAGGGCCAGATCGACTAGGCGCTGCGGCACGCGCTCGGGCGGTAGTGTGCCGAGTGCGCGTCGGATCTCCTCGTCGCTCACCAGATCAAACAGCCCGTCGGTGCAGAGCAGTAGCAGATCCCCGGGCAGGAGCAGAACATCGGCCAGATGTGGCTCAACCGGCTCGGCGCTGCCCAGGTTCTGCATGAGCACGCTGCGGTACATGTGGTTCCGCGCTTGCTCCTCGGTCAGCGCCTGCTCGCGCACCTGTGTGGCGACCCAGCGGTCATCGACCGAGATCATCTGGAGCCGACCGCCGCGCCAGTGATAGGCCCGGCTGTCGCCCACATTGGCGACGTAGGTCGTGCCCGCCTCCATTGTCGCCAGCACTACTGTGGTGCCCATGCGATCAAGGGCCGGATCGCTCTGACCCAACAGCAGGATTTCGTGGCTGGCCTGCTGGATGGCCGCCGCCAGCGCCTCACCGGGGCGCTGGCTCTGCTGGCCGTAGTAGAGCATGGCGATGCGCCGCACCGCCATGCTGCTGGCCTCGCGCCCGCCGCGGTGCCCGCCCATGCCGTCGGCAACCACGCAGAGCCGCCCGCCCGGCGGCACAAGGCTGGGCCGCCGGGCCAGCTCCTCGGCGATCGGGTAGCTCATCACGCTATCCTCGTTCGCCTCACGCACACGCCCGCGGTCGCTGGCGTGGAACCACTGCAGCAGAGGGACCATAGTCTATGCCTTGCCCTGCACCTGCTTAAAGACAACCTCCACCTCGCCGATAGTGATCCGGTCGTCGTCCTGGAGCCGGACGCGCTCAACCCGACGTCCGTTGACCCACAGGCCATTGGTGCTGTTGATGTCGGTGATCACGAATCCGCCCTCCAGAAAGCGGATGCGGGCGTGCTGGGCAGAGGCGAGGGTGTCATTGACGACAAGCTCGGCGTCAGGCTGTCGTCCGATCAGCACATCCTTACCCGCCCTCATGCCGAGCTTTCTCGGCTTCGCATCGCCCTGCTGAACCACCAGGCTCGCGCGGGTCGGGTCGGTCATGGTGGTGCGCGCGAGCTGGGTCGGGCCAACCGGGCCTCCGGCGAAGGCGCGTACGCTGGTGCCGCCCCTAGCGATCGCCGGAGTTGGCGGGGATGACAGCGGGATCAGTGGGCTTGGATCCGGGGAGATCACATCCGTTGGCACCGGCTGGCCCTGGCGGCGCATCAGGAACACCAGCCCTACGATGACGACGAGGATGACCACTGCGGCGATCACCGCCCAGACCCAGATCGGAATGCCTGAACTCGCCTCAGGGGTTGGCGCAGGAGCGACCTTGATCGGCGCGGCGGACATGGTCGGTACCGTGGTCGGCGACAGCGCCGAGCGCAGGTTGGCGGTCGCCTGGGCGGCACCGACGTCGGGCACATTCACGCTCAGTTCAAGCGGGTAGGTGCCGCCGTCAGCCGAAAGCTGCGAGTCGTAGCTGATCAGATACTGCTGGCGCAGCTGCTCGGCGATGTCGTTGTAGGCGGCGGCCAGCTGGCCGGGCTGCTCAACCCGCAGGAATCGCCCGTCGGTCGCGATGATCCGCAGCTCCTGGTCGGAGAGCTTCGGGCCTACGGCGATCACATGCACCGGCACGCGCCGCTCGCTCGCCCCGCGCTGGACATCGGTGAGGGCCAGGCTGTCGCTGCCCGCTGCAGTTGTGTTATCGCCGTCGGTCAGCACCACCACCGCCCGTCGCCCGCTGGTCGCGCCGTCGGCGGCGAGGCGGACGCCCTCGAAGACGCCGTTGTAGAGGGCCGTGTAGTCCTCTAGCTGGGTCCGCCCCAGGCCGAGGATGCTGTTGATCACCGCGCCGTGGTCGGCGGTGAAGGGCTGGACGACACGGGCGGTGTTGCCGAAGACCACCAGGGCCACCTGGTCACCCACGTCGAGCGACTGGACGAAGCCGGTGGCGGCAGACTGGATCTGGCCGAGGTTCGGCTCGATGCTCTTGCTGATGTCGATGGCGAGCACGACGCGCAGCGCGATCTCATTGGGCGGGACGGCCGCAGCGCTGGTGGGCGTGACGCTCTTGCCGCCCTCGCGCAGCACAAAGCTATCGGGCCCAAGGCCGGGCACAGCCCGGCCCTGGGCGTCGGTGACGGTGGCGAAGAGGTGGATCGTCGGGAACGCGCTGTCGTCCACCCGGTCAATCCGCAGGTTCACATCGGCCTGCGCGTGAGCCAGTGGCGCCACCAGCAACACAGCCAGCCCCAGGAGGACGCCGATCGTACGGAGGAGTGTGCGCATTGTGATTCTCCTTGGTGGGCGCGCAGCACAGATCGCCGCGCGCCCGCGCCCCTACGGCTGGCCGGCCTGTACGTAGGTCAGCTGGACATTCGGGCCGACTCGAACCTGGTCGCCGTCCTTGAGCACGTGCTTCTGGACTTCCTGGTTGTTCACGTAGGTATGGTTAGTACTGGCCAGGTCGAAGAGGATATAGCGGCCCTGCTCGAAGCGGATGCGGGCATGCTCCCCAGAGATCTTGCCGTCGTCAAGCACAACCTCGCAGCGGCCAGGGTCGCGCCCGATGGTGATCTGGTTGTCGAGGCGGTGCTCCCTGCCGGGGCGCGGGCCGTTGCGCTCGACCAGCCACGCGATGATCTGCGGGCTGCTCGGGCCGGCCAGCTCGGTGCGGGCCACCCTGGCTGGGCTGGGCTGGGCGTAGGCGCTGGTGGCGTTCATC
>JBAXES010000316.1:0-5484 GCA_037140315.1 Chloroflexales bacterium | reverse complement strand
AGGGCGAGGAAGAACAGGGAGAGGAGGTAGAAGATAGAAGATGGGATTCGAACATCCAACATCGAACATCCAACATCGAACGCCGAACCCAGACCGGCGGCCTGCACGGAGCCTTCGGGCTTCTGCATTCTGCATTCTGCATTCTGCATTCTCCGTTGGGCGTAGCCCACGTAGGCCATGAGCGAGAGGAGGCCGAAGAACACGCAGAGCACCTCCCGGCGTTCCGTCACCCAGACGACGGCTTCGACGCGCAGCGGGTGAACGGCGAAGCACGCCGCCACCAACAGGCTCCGCCACCTCGCGCCGGTCATCTGTTGCAGCAGGGCGAAAACCAGCGCCACGTTGAGGGCGTGCAGCAGCACGTTGACCAAATGATGTCCCCCGGGGGCTGAACCGCACACCTGATAGACCAGCATGTGGGACCACACCGTTAGGGGAAGCCACCCACCGTTCAGCGGGTGGAACAATGCCCATTGTATGCTTTCCCAGGTCAGTCCCTGTTGGACGTGAACATTCGCGGCAACGTTGACACCGTCATCCAGGTTGACGAAGCCGCAGCGCGTGGCGGGCCAGTACACGGCCAAAGTGACCAGCACCAGCATCACCGCCAGCAGCCACATCGCCAACGGCCAGCCCATCACCACCCTGCCCGACGGCGTGCGGGTTGAGCAGATCGGCGCGGACGCCACAGCGGGCGGAGTGACATGGCGGAAGGTGAGGACGACCCAGAGCCCGACCCAGGAGGGCTGGGTGGCGGCAGACTTTCTGGCGGCGGCGCCGTAGGGGCGCAAGAGCAGAAGCCGGGCCGGCGCATTGCGCCCCTACGATGGCGTTTCCTTCGTCACGCTCCGCTTGGGCTTCGCCTTCGCGGGGGGCGGGCCGAGGACAAGGTCGAGGACCTCCTCGATCTGGCCGACGAAGGTGAAGGCGAGCTTCTGGCGCACCGCCGCCGGGATCTCGATGAGGTCTCGCCGGTTCTTTTTGGGCAGGATCACCATACTCACCCCAGAGCGGTAGGCGCCCAGCACCTTCTCCTTCACCCCGCCGATCGGCAGCACCCGCCCGCGCAGGGTCATCTCGCCCGTCATGGCCACATCGCGGCGCACGGCGCGGCCGGTGAGGGCCGAGACAAGCGCGGTGGCGATCGTGATCCCGGCCGACGGCCCCTCCTTAGGGGTGGCCCCCTCGGGCACGTGCAGGTGGATATCGATCTTCTCGAAGCGCCGCCCGTCGATGCCGAGCTCGGCGGCGTGGGAGCGGATGTAAGAGAGGGCGGCCTGGGCCGACTCCTGCATAATATCGCCGAGCTGGCCGGTGAGGGTCATCCCGCCCTTGCCGTCCATCAGCGAGACCTCGATCGGCATCGTGTCGCCGCCGTTGCCAGTGTAGACCATGCCTGTGGCGACGCCGACCTGGTCCTGCTCCTCAGCGACGCTGATCTCAAAGCGGGGCGGGCCGAGCAGGCGCTCGACGGCGCGCGGGGTGATCAGCCTCGGGTGCGACCGGCCCTCGGCGACGCGGCGGGCCACCTTGCGGCAGATCGCGCCGATCTCACGCTCGAGGTTGCGCACCCCGGCCTCGTAGGTGTAGCCGCGGATGATCGCCGTGATGGCCGGGTCGGGGAAGCGCAGGCCGTCCTGCGCGAGGCCGTTGGCCGTGCGCTGCTTGGGGATGAGGAAGCGGCGGGCGATCTGCAGCTTCTCCTCCTCGGTGTAGCCGGGCAGATCGATCACCTCCATACGGTCGAGGAGCGGGTCGGGGATATCCTCGGCGACATTGGCGGTGGCGATAAACAGGGTCTGGCTGAGGTCGAAGGGCATATCGAGGTAGTGGTCGCTGAAGGCGTGGTTCTGCTCAGGGTCGAGCACCTCAAGCAGGGCCGAGGATGGGTCGCCGCGGAAGTCGGCGCCGAGCTTATCGACCTCATCGAGCATAAACACCGGGTTGAGGGTGGCGGCCTCCTTCATGCGCTGGATGATCCGGCCGGGCATCGCGCCGATATAGGTTCGGCGGTGGCCGCGGATCTCCGCCTCATCGTGGACGCCGCCGAGGGCGAGGCGCACAAAGCGGCGGCCGAGCACCTCGGCGATGCTCTGGCCGAGGCTCGTCTTGCCGACGCCGGGCGGGCCGACGAAGCAGATGATCGGCGACTTCTGGCCGGGGCCGACGAGCTGGCGCACCGCGATAAACTCGAGGATGCGCTCCTTGACCTTGGTCAGGCCGAAGTGGTTCTGGCCGAGGACCTTCGCGGCGGCGCGCAGGTCAGTGTTATCGTCGCTCAGCGCGGCCCAGGGCAGGCTTGCGACCCAGTCGAGGTACGAGCGGAGCACGGCGTACTCGGGGGCCATGGGGGGCATCGACTCCAGGCGCGCGATCTCATCATCGGCGCGGGCGCGGGCGCGCTCGGTGAGGCCGGCGACGGCGAGGCGCGCGCGCAGGTCGCTCAGCTCGCGGTGGGCCGGGTCGTCCTGCCCGAGCTCGCGCTGGATGATCTTCAGCTGCTCGCGGAGGAACAGCTCGCGCTGGCTGCGGTCGACCTCTTTCTGCACCTGGCTCTGGATGCGACTCTCGAGCTCCAGCAGGTCGAGCTCATGGGTGAGCAGGGCGACGACGCGGTGCAGGCGCTCCTCGGGGTCGATCGTCTCAAGGATCTGCTGGCGGCTGGCGCTGCTGATCTGCAAGGTCGAGGCGATCAGGTCGGCGAGCCCGCCGGGCGCATCGACGTTCATCGCGGTGACATAGGCGTCATCGGGGAGCGTGCGCGAGAGCTTCACCACCTTCTCGTAGAGCGAGAGGACGGCGCGCATCATCGCCTCGACGGAGATCGTGCGGTTCTCCTCGACGAAGAGCGGGACGGCGCGGACGCGCAGGGGCGGCTCCTCGCCCACCGGCTCGATCACCCGCATACGCCGGCGGCCAGCGATCACCACTGAGGTGCTGCCGTCGGGCATCTTGCGGACGCGCTGGATCGTGGCCTCAACACCGACGCTGTAGAGGTCGCTGATGCGCGGGCCATCGAAGTCAAGCTCGCGCTGAAGGATGGCGATCACGGTACGGTCATCGGCGAGGGCCTGCTCGATGGCGCGGCTGGCGGCCGGGTCGGTGATGAAGACCGGGGCCAGCATATGAGGGAAGAGCACGGTATCGCTCAGGGGCAAGACAATCAGCACCCGGTCGGCGGCGTCACCGTCGCCGTCGTGAATCTGATGCGCAGCCGCTGTAGGGAAGTTGAAGAGAGTAGTGGACTCTTCGATCACGGCCGATCTCCCAATGGGGCGTGTGCCCCGCTGCGCGAATATACGAAAATTATAGCATACCGCGCGCGGTCTCTGTTGTGTCAGCGGGGCATGCCAACGCTTTGCGTTCGCTCTCAGACGCGCCGCAGGTGTCTTGACAGCCTCGGCCCTTTCCGCTACAATGCGTGCCATTGCGCCAATGTAGCTCAGTTGGTAGAGCAGCTGTTTCGTAAACAGCAGGTCGAGAGTTCGAGCCTCTCCATTGGCTCCAGACAATTTGGCGCTGTGACGCGGAGGGCCGGGGTTATCCTTAGTGATAGCCTCGGCCCTCGGGCTTTCTATGTAGCCAGCAATGTAGCCAAGGTCCCCCGGAGCGTATGGCGCACTGGCGTATTGTCTACGCCGTTTGCGATGCGGGGCAGTGGGTGTGGGTCTTGGCGTCGCGTCGCCGCCCCCCTATGGCTGATTGCGCGGTTGCCAGCAGAGTCGGGGTGAGGATCGATCAGAGTCTTACCCCGGACATTCATTCCACCTCAGCGGAGGGGGGGATGGGGGGTGAGGTCGGAACGCGGTATGACTACGATCGTCTGGTTGAAGTCGCTCATCACTTCTCCTTGTGCGGGGACTCCCGCGCTATCTTCGTCTTCAGGGCGTGCCAGCGAGCTCGGACATGGCAAGGTCGAGCGTCGTATCAAATGCCTGGAGGTGATTGTCCTTTATGTCCTGCGCAAAGCGCTGGATCCTAATATATACGGGCAGATCGTCTAAGCGCGACCACGACACCAGGGCGTCACCGACGCGCACCGTGGCAGACGTTCGCTCACGGTTGATATGCACATCGGGGCAATCATACGTCACCTTGAGCCCAATCAGGACATGGTGATCGATGGGGACATGGAACAAGGGGCCATGCTGGCGGATGAACTGATGGGCCGCATTCCACGCCAGGTCGCGTTCGGCGTGATAGGAGCAGTAGTGATACATCAGGAGCGTGTTGATCAGCCGCTGTGACTGGCCAATGCTGAGCGCGTAGGTCGCCGCGAGCGTCTGGATCGTGCCCGCAATCCACGGCTCGAAGGCATCGGCGGTTGGCGGCTGGTCGCTGAGGGCGTCCACCGCAGCAAAGAGATCGCGCTGGAGGTGCTCACGGGCGATCTGGGGCGCGCCTTGCGGCAGGGTGCGCTGGATGGTGGCGTAGACGCACTGGAACCAGGCATTCCGGTCGAATGGGATGAGCCGCACGCGCCCCTTGGCGACCGACACGGTTTCGAGAACCTGCGCACAGCGTGCCTTGCGTGTGTTGGTGGTCTTCATTGCTCGTCCTCTTGCAGCACACAACGATCGACCGGCCAGGTGGTGGGTGGCTGGCCGCGCATCACGCACGCGCAAGGAGACACCGATAGGTCACCGGCACCGCGTAGCTTCCATCCACCTGCCGAAACGGCTGAAGCGCGCCGCGCTGATCCTGGGGCCAATCGCGGTCAGCGCGGCCATTGGCGCCGGGGTGAACCCGCAGGCGATGGGCGTGGCCGTGGCAATGGCCTGCTCGGCGGCGCTGCTCGGTCTCGTCACTGGCCTGCTCCTCGGCGTGGTCTTGATGCCCGGCGTCTCCCTGGAGCGCAGGCTGTACCTGGCCCTGCACGGCATCTGCGCCCAGAGCCACAACCTGATCTCCGACTGAGGCACTGAGATACTGAGGCACTGAGTTGGGCTCAGTGCCTCAGTGCTTTACCCCGCCGCACCTCGGGCGCGTGTTTAGGCACGGTGAGCCAGAGCAGCGCCAGCATCAGGGCCGCCGAGCTGAGGCACCACATGCAGGTCGCCCCGATCACGAAGGGTTCCAGGAAGGTCAGGTAGATCGAGAAGAGCGTGCCCAGGAAGGCGAGTGTTGGCAAGGCGTTCGTGGCGAGGTCGGCGACGGTGCCACCCATACGGCGCAGCCCCCAGGCCGCCAGGATCGCGCTATAGCCCATGACCCCCAGCACCCCGATCGGCAGCACGCCGAACAGCCGCGCGTAGGGGCTCTGCTGCACGGTGTTGCAGTCGCCCACCGGCCCACACACCGCCGACACATCGCTCAGCTCGACATACGCTAAGTAGATCGCTACGCCCATGCCGACGATGGCCAGCACGGGGATCACGCGCGTGCGCCACGTCGGCATCGCCCAGTCGAAGGGCGGGCGGAGCCGGAGTAGGATCACCAGCGCCGAGCCGACCATCACCAGCAGCAGGGCCAGGGCCAGCCCGT
>JBAXES010000315.1:0-5517 GCA_037140315.1 Chloroflexales bacterium | reverse complement strand
TTTTGCCTATGCACGGGAGATGCGGAAGAGCCGATCTTTCGTGACGCCATGCGCCCCCTCAGACAGCGGCATCCTCGTTATCGACGGCGATCATGCGCCCGGTGCCCCCCAGGAGCCTCAGCCCGCGCGCCTCCAGGCACCCGCAGAAGGCCGCAGGCTCCTGGCCGACGCCGACGCCGACGTGGCTGGTAGCCGAATGAGGGCTGTGCCCAAATAGCGCAGTATGTTATAATAACCCGTATCTGCGGCCCACACGCGCGTCAGATGTGCAACTATTGCACCCCTACGTATTTCGCTTCCAAATCAGCAAAAACCCGATTTCGCATGTGGCGAACCACGTGCGCGTTAGCTCATCATACTGAGGGGTCGCCTATGCAAATCTATGCGATGGCTATTGAAAAAGGCGGCACGGGAAAGAGCACCCTTGCGGTGAACCTCGCCGCAGCCTTTGGGCAGCTCAGATTTCGCGTGCTCGTCATCGACCTTGATGCGCAGGGGCACTCTAGCTACTGGCTTGGGGTGACACCATCGACGCTCCATCGCGACGATAGTATCCTCGGCGTGATCAATGATCGACCGTCGGCGGAATGCATCCGATCAACGGCGGAGGGGGTAGACCTAATACCTGCGCACCCCTCTCTGTCCAGCTTGCCGATCCAGCTCTCAAGCATGCCTAACGGTGGGCTGTTCGTGCTCCAGGACGTCCTTGGCAGGCCCGCCGTGACGAACGCATACGACATTATTATCTTCGACTTGGCGCCCGCGCGCGGGCTGGTGCTCGCAGCAGCACTGGCTGCCGCGACACGCTGCATTGCCCCTGTCCAGCCTGAGGAGCTTGTCATCCAGGCCCTGCGCTCGTTGAACGACTCGGTCGCACAGGCCCAGCGGGTGAACCCGCGCCTACGCGGGATCAGCGTCGTTCGTAACAAGTACATACAGCGTAGCGCCGGCGATGTTGCCTATGACCAGATGCTGCGTAATCTCTATGGCCCGCAGCTGCTGAAGACGACCATCCCCGTTCGCGCCGCGCTACGCGACTCGGCCGGTCTCCAGCAGAGCGTGTTCCGCTACAACGGAGGCGACACCAATGAGGTGCGAAACCTGTTCCTCGACATGGTTGAGGAGCTGGTCGCCCTAGACGGGATACACTGATGCCGCCGAAAGCAACCGACCGAATCAAAGCCCTCCAGCTACAGCGCGAGGCCGCCCTTACCCCACAGCCTCTGTCTGCGCCTGCTCCGGTCACTGAGGCGGCAAGCTCAATGGAGGAGCCGCAGATCGCCGATGTGCAAGCCCACTTTGGCGGTGATCTTGGCCAGATGGTGCGAGATCGGCGGGTACAGCGCATCCAGGTCGGCCACATCGCGCCCGATATGCGCCAGGAAATGCGCCAGCCGCGCCTGCTCCCCACGCCTGACGAGATCATGCCCTCAGGCACGTATACGCCGATCTATGCCGACCTTGCGGCGGAGCTGCTCGACCTCGGACGCTCGCTTAGGGAGCGTCAGATCCAGCCGATCATTGTGTACGAGGGGGTGAACAGCGCCTACCCGGCAGCCCGATACCTGATCCTGGTGGGACAACGGCGATGGTCCGCAGCATGCCTGGTGGGCATGGAGTCGCTCGACGCAATCGTCGTTGCAGTGCCAACCCCCGCCGAGCGAATCAGGATCCAATATGCTGAAAATGAGGACCGCGAAGATTTTAGCGATATGGAGCGAGCCTGGGCGCTCCAGCAAATGAAGGCGGCACTCGACGACGCGCCGTGGGAGGATGTTGAGGCAAGGCTCCAGATGAGCCGGACGCGGCGACATCAGCTCATACGGCTGCTCACCTTCACACCAGACCAGCAGCAACTAGTGGCGCGCATTCGGCTCCAGGAGACTCAGATCCGCCCGCTGCATACTGCTGTACGTAACCTGGAACTGGATGTGCCACAGGTTGACGGCGTGCTGCGCCGGCTCGCCGAGATCGCCACTGAACGCACTGCCCGGCCCGCGACGGATGAGACAGAGGCATCCGCCGCCCCTCTGCGCCGGATGGGCATCGATGGCCCGACGGTGGCCCGGCTGGTGGCCCGCACCCGGCGCGCTATGGCGATGGGGGCAGCCTCAGCGCCACGCTGGCTACCGCTGCTGCATGAGCAGCTACAGGCGGCGAGACAGGCGATCCAGCGCGCAGGCAAACGAGCTGACGAGATCAGTGACAGCGATGCCACAGCGCTCGCCGAAGCACTGGATCGCCTTCGCACTGAGATCGATCATCTGATTGATCGCCTGCGTCGACGAGGTGAGTGAGCGCCCCGCCCGTCATTTTGACGCAAGGCCCGTCAGATGACGCAAGGCCCGTCATTTTGACGCAAGGCCCGTCAGATGACGCCGCGCCCGCCACCATGAGCGACAACCACAAGAACTGACAGGAATACTATGACCGGCGATGTAACACCCGGCGAACGCCCCGTCCGCCGCCCCGCAGAGCAGGTAGCCGTGACCATCTTTGACCTACCCTGCCTGGCAGTGCGTGACCCCGACGGCTCGATCTATGTCTCGCTGAGCGATCTCTGCGCAGCGCTCGGGCTTGACCGCTCATCGCAGCTCCGCCGCATCCGCAGCCACGCGCTACTCCAAGCTGGGCTAGCCCGCTTTCTCGTACAACAGGCCGACGGGCCACAGGTGCATGACTTCATCCACCTGCAGACCGCATCAAACTGGCTGGTCACGATTAACGCCGCGCGCGTGGCCGAGCCTGTGCGCGACCGGCTGATCTACCTCCAACAGCACCTCTTTGATGCCGTCTGGCGGGCCTTCGCCCAGATCGTAGGGCTGCCGGATGGCCCAAGCAGCGAGATCGAGGATCTGGACGAGCTGCGTCAGATTGACCCCGGTCTGCGCGCCCTCGCGGAGCTTGCAGAGCGACAGCAGGCGATCGAGGAGAGCCAGTATCGCGCGCGCGCCGTATGGCGTGATGTCAACGACCAACTGCGCCTGCTGGCCACACGCATAGGAGAGCTAGAGCATCGGGTGGGCGGTACGATCAGCAAAGGGCAGCGCGGACATATCTACCAGATGGTCCAGGCTTGGGCATTGGCGCGGGTGGAGCGCACAACGCAGATCTCGCGCAGCGGCGTCTTTGCAGCAACTTGGGCCGAATTCAAGACGCGCTTTGCGCTGGCCCGCTATGAGGATTTGCCCATCACCAAGTACAGCGATGCGCTGACTTATATCCAGGACAAATACGTTCAGCTGACTGGATCGCAACTCGATATCCCCGACCAGGGCGAGTTAGGGCTGGAGTAGCTATGCATGAGCGCAATGATGAGGATGTTGCCATCGGGCGACACATTACGGGGGAGCGGCTCCTGTGTGGCCTCACGCAGCAGGATCTGGCTGATCGCTTAGGCTGGCCAGTCTCCACCCTCGGCAACTACGAGAGCGGTCGGCGGGCGCTACGCGTGAGCCATCTCACCGCCATCGCTCGCGCCCTAGGCCGCCCACCGGCAGCGCTGCTCGCCACTGACCCATCCGAGGCCGCAGTTATCGAGCGCATAAGTCGCAGCCACGAGCGGGCAAAGCAGGTGCTCCTCTTCCTAGACTCGCTCGATGATGATGCCGCATCTGCGTAAGCGTGGACTCAGCGCAGATGTTCCAGGTTCGCGAATCGCGTGGTCGGCGGATCGAACCGCACACCAACCACACCCAGCGGCCCATTCCGCTGTTTCGCCACGTGCAGATCTGCCACGCCCTCCGGCGTCGCCTCGTTGGCGACATCCTCCCGCGAGATGAAGATCACGATGTCGGCGTCCTGCTCCAGGCTGCCGCTGTCCCGTAAGTCCGACAGCTGCGGTACTTTGCTCGCCCGCTGCTCCACTGCCCGCGAGAGCTGCGATAGCGCCAGGATCGGACACTGTAATTCCCTGGCCAGCAACTTCAGCTGCCGCGAGATCCGGCTCACCTCATCCACCCGGCTCTGGGTCTGCGTGTCGCTGATCAGCAGCTGCAGGTAGTCTACGATCAGCAGGTCGAGCGGGTGCGCCGCCGCCAGCCGCCGCGCCTTCGAGCGTACGTCCATCACCGTCAGCATTGCGCTATCCTCGATCGCGATCGGGGCGGTGGCGAGCACACCAAGCGCGTCAACGAGTACTGGGTCGCCTCGCCGCAGCCGCTCTTCCACCCGCCGTGTATCCACGCCCGTGTGCATAGCCAGCAGCCGCTGGAGGAGCTCGTCCCGACTCATCTCCAGGCTGACCACACCCACGCTACGGCCACGCCGCACGCCCAGCTCGTAGGCGATACTCATGGCCAGCCCAGACTTGCCCAGGCCCGGCCTCGCCGCCAGTAGGGCCAGCTGGCCAGGTCGCAGCCCGCCGTTCAGCCGCCGGTCAAGGTCGAGCAGGCCGGTCGGCACCACCCGCTCATCCGCGTCGCCCTGCGCGCGATCAAAGAATTGCTGCGCCACCACGCTCAGCGGCACGAAGTCGGCCCCGCGCTGGCGCTGGCTCACCGCGAACAACGCCTGCTCGGCCCGATCAAGCGTAGCATCCAGCTCGCCTCGCTCATCGTAGCCGAGGGCGGTGATCTGCCCGCCCGCCTCAATCAGTCGGCGCCGCGACGCGGCGCCGACCACCGCCTGCGCGTAATATTCCACATGCACCGCCGTCGGCACCTCGGCGGCCAGATCGCCAAGCGCGCTCAGCCCGCCTACAATCTCCAGACGCTCCTGGCGGCGCAGTTCGCTCCCAACGGTGGCAAGGTCGGGTGGTATCCGCCGTGCCAGACATGCCAGCATGGCGGTGTAGATCTGGGCGTGCTTCTCCAAATAAAAGTCAGCGGGCTGGAGCTGGTCGCTTACGGCCAGTATGGCGTCGCGCTCCAGCAGGATGGCCCCGAGCACCGACCGCTCGGCGGTGAGGTCGTAGGGCACACGATGATCGCTCATGTGTGGTGCTCCTGCTCCAGCCGTGCGAGGATCGCTCGCTGCTCAGCAGGGGTGGTCACGGCACGGAAGCGATAGATCCAGCGGTCGCGCTGCTCGTCCGTCAGGCCGGGATGCTGATAGATCGGCAGGGCGCTGAGCGGTCGCTCGAGCTCCAGCGGCTCCGATGTCGCCGGCAGGTCGCGCAGTGCTGAGACGACCCATGCGGCGATGTCGCGCACGTTAGCGCGGGTGCGGGCCTGGGCGATCACCTGTGAGACCTGGACAGCCGGGCGCTCAGCAAGGCTCATCGCGACGCTGCGCCGTACGCCGATCGCCAGCAGCAGCTGGGCGCTCTCGGTGGGGCGGGGTGCGTTACTGTGTACCGTGGCACCCCGTTCGGCTGTTCGGTGGGGAGATAGAATATTGCCACCACCACCACCATCTGTCGTCGACGGTGTACTAGCACTGGTGGTGGAATCTGTTTCCTTCTGATTCATGACTCCATGTGATCCCTGGGCGTCTCCAACGGTAGGCGTTTTGGGGCTTTCTGCTGCGGAGATAGCCGCGCTGGGTTCATCCGCTTGCCCGGTGATGTCCCCGCCC
>JBAXES010000314.1:0-5568 GCA_037140315.1 Chloroflexales bacterium | reverse complement strand
TCCTTGATGATCTCGAAGATCTGCTCGACCAGCACCGGGGCCAGGCCCATGCTCGGCTCGTCGAGCAGCAGCACCGAGGGCCGGGCCATCAGGGCCCGGCCGATCGCCAGCATCTGCTGCTCGCCGCCCGAGAGCGTGCCGCCCTTCTGGCCCAGCCGCTCGCGCAGGCGCGGGAAGAGCGCGTAGACCCGCTCGACATCCTCGGCGATGCCGACCTTGTCGCTGCGCCCGAAGGCGCCCATCTCCAGGTTCTCCTGCACCGTCATGCGCGGGAAGATCCGCCGGCCCTCGGGCGACTGGCTCACCCCCAGCTTCACAATGTCGTGGGCCGGCACGCGGTCGATGCGCTTGCCGCCCAGCGAGATCTCGCCCTGGCGCGGGGCCAGCAGGCCCGAGATCGTGCGCAGCGTCGTGGTCTTCCCCGCGCCGTTTGAGCCGATCAGCGTCACCACCTCGCCCTGCTCAACGTGGAGCGAGATGCCCTTGAGGGCGTGGATGTTCCCGTAGTAGGTGTGGACATCCTTGAGTTCAAGCAGTGAAGGCATATGCTCTACTTCAGGTTAGTGGCGGCCAAACTACGCCGAGGGCGCGGTAGTGCTCGATTTCCGCCCGCTCTTGCCGTGGGCGGCGGCCCCCTTGCCCAGGTAGGCCTCGATCACCTGCTCGTCGTTCGCGACCTGGTGCGGCAGGCCCTCGCTGATCTTCGCGCCGTGGTCGAGCACCGTGACCTTCTCGGAGATGCCCATGACCACCTTCATGTCGTGCTCGATCAGCAGCACGGTGATCTTGCGCTCGTCGCGGATCTGGCGGATGAGCTTGGTCAGATCATCCGTCTCCTGCGGGTTCATGCCGGCGGTCGGCTCATCGAGCAGCAGCAGCTGCGGGTCGGTGGCCAGGGCGCGCGCGATCTCCAGGCGGCGCTGGTCGCCGTAGGGCAGATTCTTGGCCGAGTCGCCGGAGCGCTGGCGGCGCAGGCCCACGTAGTCGAGCAGGTCGTTGGCCTTCTTCACCGCCGCCGCCTCCTCGTCGCGCGTCCGCTTCGGGCGCAGCAGCGCGCCGACCAGCCCGGTGCGCAGCCGGGTGTGCTGGCCGACCAGCACGTTCTCGCGGGCGGTCATGTGGGCGAAGAGCCGGATGTTCTGGAAGGTGCGCCCGATGCCCACCCGCGTCACCTCGTGGGGCTTCAGGCCGTTGATCTTCTCGCCGGCGAAGGTGAAGGTGCCGGACGTCGGCACGTAGAGCCCGGTGATCATGTTGAAGAAGGTGGTCTTGCCGGCCCCGTTCGGGCCGATCAGGCTGCTGATGCTGCCCGCCTCTAGCTCAAAGTCCACGCTGTTCACGGCCGTGAGGCCGCCGAACTGCTTGACGATCCCCTGCGCGACCAGAATTGGCGCCATAGTGACCTCTATGAAATAGCCGATAGCCGATAGCCGATAGCCTGATGCTGCCGGCCATTTCGCCACACCACGTTGCATCGCGGCCCCCTCTCCCGCCGCAGTGGGAGAGGGGGACAGGGGGTGAGGGCGACTCCCTACGCCGTCTGCTTCACCCCGGCCCCAACCACAGGCTCATCGTCCCCGTCGTGCAGCTCGGCCCGCACATCGGCGCTGGGCAGCAGGCCCTCGGGGCGGATGTTCATCATGATCACCAGAGTCAGCCCGAAGAGCAGCAGCCGGAAGTCGCTGGCGAAGTTCAGCTCCTTGAGCACCGAGATATCCGACTTCTCGAAGAGCTTCTGCACCAGCTGCGAGAGCTGCGGCAGGAAGAGCCGGTCGGCGAGCTGGATGATCAGGCCGCCGACGATCACGCCAGTGATGTTGCCCATGCCGCCGAGGATGACCATGCAGAGCAGCATGACCGAGACATCGAAGGCGAAGCTGGAGGGGAAGATCGCGCTGATGTAGGAGCCGTAGAAGGCCCCGGCGAAGCCGCTGAAGGTCGCGCCCATCGAGAAGGCCATCAGCTTGGTGCGCACGATGTCGATGCCCATGGACGAGGCGGCCAGCTCGTCCTCGCGCATGGCCATCCAGGCCCGCCCGATCCGCGAGTCGCGCAGGCGCATGATGAAGAAGATCGACAGGGCCATGATCACCAGGATCAGGTAGTACCACGGGATGGGGCTGTCGGCGCGGAACTCGCCGATGAAGGGCAGCCATGGCCGGCTGATCGGGTTGATCCCCTTCGGACCGCCGGTCAGGTCGAAGTCCTTGACGATGTTGTAGCCCAGGATGTTGATGCTGAGCTTGTCGAGGTTGTTCACCGCGATCGGCACGATCTCGCCGAAGCCCAGGGTCACGATCGCCAGGTAGTCGCCGCGCAGCGGCAGGGTCGGCGCGCCGAGGATCAGGCCGAAGATCGCGGCCACGGCGGCGGCGATCCAGATCGCGATCCAGATGCTCAGGTTCACCCCCAGGTGCGGCGAGGCCAGCAGGCCGGTGGTGTAGGCCCCGATCGCGAAGAACGCCGCGTAGCCCAGGTCGAGCAGGCCGGCGTAGCCGACCACAATATTCAGGCCCAGGGCCATCAGCACGAACACGATCACCGGGATGATCTCGTTCATGAAGCGCAGCTCAAGCAGCTGGTCGAGCCAGGGGTAGGCGATCACCAGCAGGATGATCAGCCCCAGGCTCATGGTGCGGTTGCGCGGGACGGGCAGGGTGTTGATCGCGCCGAAGAGCCCGGCCACCAGGCCCGACAGCATCAGGCCGCCCAGGGCCGCCGTGTACACGGCCTGGAGCCCGGCGTGGCGCGGGTCGATGATCGGGTTGATCAGCAGGCCGCGCAGGAGCTGGCCAACGACCACGAACACACCGGCGATCAGGCCGCTCTGCACCCCGCGCCGGAAGCCCTCGAAGGGCGTGCGCAGGATGGTCGTCTGCGCAATTAGCAGGCCGGTGATCATGCCGGCGATGATCCCGGCCAGAAAGCCGATCAGGCCGGCACTGATCAGCGCGATCAGGCCGCCGAAGATCCCGCCAGTGAGCCACGCGCGCGTTGTCTTGTTCATACTATGCCTTCTGTCCGCCTTCCTCGCCGAGCAGGCCCATCGGGCGCAGCACGAGGATGATCACCAGGATGCCAAAGACAACCGCGTTGGTCCACTTCGCGCTCAGGTACTGGTCGGAGAGCGCCGAGATCAGGCCGATCAGTAGCCCGCCCAGCATCGCGCCGACGATATTGCCGATGCCGCCCAGCACCGCCGCCGTGAACGAGCGCAGGCCGGCGGTGAAGCCCATGGTGAAGACGGCCGTGCCGTTGTAGAGCCCGACCAGCAGCCCGGCCGCGCCGGCCATGGCCCCGCCGAGCAGGAAGGCCAGCGAGATCGTGCGGTTCACGTCGATGCCCATCAGCTCGGCCGCCGAGCGGTCCTGGGCGGTCGCGCGCATGGCCTTGCCGAGCCTGGTGCGCTGGATGAAGAGGTAGAGGGCGATCAGCAGCGACACCGACACGATCACCACGATCAGATCCTTGCCGGCCAGGCGGATCTTAAAGTTCTCGCCGAAGGCCGACGAGAGCCCCGCGAGGATATTATCATTGGGCAGCAGGCTCGGGAAGCTCTTGGGGGCCACGGCGTTGACGCCCATCACCCCGTTCATCGCCGGGAAGCGCAGGTAGCCCCAGAGCAGGCCCACGTTCTGCAGCACAAACGAGACCCCGATCGCGCTGATCAGCGGGGCCAGCTTCGACGCGTTGCGCAGCCGCCGGTAGGCCAGGCGCTCGATCACCACATTCAGCATGGCCGTGCAGAACATGGTGATCACGAGAACCAGCAGCAGCATGGGGATACGCACCGAGTAGGGGGTCTTCTCGGTCAGGTCGAACAGGCCGATCAGGGTCAGCGCAATGAACGCGCCGATCATGTAGACCTCGCCGTGGGCGAAGTTGATCATCTCGACGATACCGTAGACCAGGGTGTAGCCCATGGCGATCAGCGCGATGTAGGCCCCGTTGGTCAGCCCGATAATCAGCTGCCGCACCAGGAGCTGCGGGTTGGCGATCATCTCTCCTACGACGCCGATCAGCGGCACCAGCAGAAAGAGCACACAGAAGATCAGAATTCCGATCCGTGAGATCAACACCCAGGGAATACTGCGCTGGCCCGCCGACGTGCGAGCAGACTGTGTCGCCATGCATCTACCTCGCTCAAAACTACCTTGTCATCTGCCGGTGGGGTGTGGAGGGCGGCTCCGCCGCCCGCTACGGGAGGGGCGCGGGGAGGGCTTGTCCCTCCCCGAAAAAAACATCCAGCATCTTCAGTCTGGTGAACCCCTAGCTGTGCTGTATACCAGGATGGTACACAGCGTAGCGCTGTGTACCATCCTTTGCCGACTGTCGTTCATCGACTCTATGTTGAGTGGCCCAACCGGCTATTACGGCGTGGGCGCGGAGAGGGTCGAGACGAACTTGAACTTGCCATCGGTGACCTGAGCGCCGCTCATGGTGGTCAGGCTGGTGTCGCCGTTGGCGTCGAAGCTCCACTTGCCGAGGGCGCCGTCGAAGTCCTTGGTGGCGAACACGGCGTCGCGGACGGCGGCGCGGTCGACCTTACAGGTCTTCTCGATCGCGGCCAGGATGACGCTCGCGGCGTCGTAGCCGTACACGGCGTAGACCTGGGGTTCAGAGTTGTACTTGGCCTTGTAGGCCTCGTACCACGCCTTGCCCGCGCCGGTCAGCTCGGCGGAGGGCACGCCGCCGAAGGTCACGTACACACCCTCAGCGATATCCTTGCCGGCCGCCTCGATGAAGGCGTCCTCGTAGATGCCGTCCGGGCCCATGAACTTGCCCTTGAAGCCCTCAGCCCGCAGGTCCTTGAGCAGCTGGCCGGCGTTGTTCTGGGTGATGCCGCCGAAGTAGACCAGGTCGGGGTTCAGGTCGAGCACCTTGGCCGCCAGCGCGCGGTAGTCCGCGGCCTTGCCGTCGATGCTCTCCTGGCCCAGCACCTTCAGCCCAAGGGTGGTGGCGGTCTTGTTGAACACATCGGCGATGCCCTTGCCGTAGAGCTCAGCATCGTCGAGGATGTAGACCGACTTCGCGCCCAGGCTCTTGGCCCAGTTGGCGGCCGCCGCGCCCTGGAGGTCGTCGGCGGGCACCACGCGGGCGTAGTTGCGCTTGCCGTTCGGGTAGTAGACGTCCGGCTCGCCCTTGTCGCCCTTGCCGGGCTTGGTGAGGCCGGGGTAGGTGTTGGCCGGGCTGACCATCACCAGGTTGGCGGCGTTGAGGATCGGGATGGAGATCTTCGCCGCGCCGGAGTTGAAGGTGCCAATGTAGGCGACCACGTCGGGGTCGGCCACGGCCTTGTTGGCGTTCGCCGCCTCCTGGCCCGCGTCCCACTTGTCGGCGGCGGCGGTGGCATCGTCCAGAGCCTGGTACTCGATGGTGAACTTGCCGCCGCAGGCCTGGTACTTGGCCTCCTCAAGCCGCTGCTTGATCGCGTTGACTACCGTGTCGGTCTGGGCCTTCGACGAGCCGGTGAGCGGCAGCGACGACGCGATCACGATGCGCGTGCCGGTGCCGGCGGCGGTGGTGCCAGCGGGGGCCTCGGTCGCGCCAGCGGCCTCGGTGCCGACC
>JBAXES010000313.1:0-5578 GCA_037140315.1 Chloroflexales bacterium | reverse complement strand
TTGCCATAGGCGTTTGGGATTGCATGTTCACCATCGTGCGTTCGTCTGAGGTGATACTCTCGCCTGTACCGTTCCTGCTTGGCGTTCTATAGCGTATTGCGCACCCGCCCGGCTTCACACCATGCCATACAGGGTCAACGAGTCTTGACGACTAAGCACGACCGATAGAACTGCTACGGTCATCATTTTACCTGCCACCCGGTTGCGTGGCAGAACCGCCAATGATGTGTAGGTGCAACACCACAATGTTTCGTCCTAGCCAGAGGCTGATGTATGCCGCTTGCCCCACCACGACTCCCTACCTGGGCAACACCGCCCGACTTCCCGGATGATGCCGTCAAGACCCGCCACGCGCGCCTCCTCTACAGCATCAACCTGATCAGCGCTGTCGCGGTGGCGCTGCTGCTGCTGATCAGTTTGATCGACGGCCGCTCTCTGGGCGATGCGTTCAGTGTGCTGCTGGGCCTGCTTGGGCTGAGCCTGTTCCACCTGTGGTCTCTGCGCCGGGGCTATATCTGGCAGTCCGGCGTGCTTAGCCTCGTCACCGGCCTGATCGCCGTGACCTTCATCGTCGCCTCGAAGGGCACGATCCGCGCGCCTGTGGCCAGCACCTACATGGTGCTTGTGATCATGGGCGGCATCCTGTTCGGCCGCGGCGGCGTGCTGGCGCTGATCAGCCTCTGCTCGCTGCTCGTGCTCGGCCTGGTGCTGGCCGAGCTCCGTGGCTGGCTGCCGCCGCCCAACTACGCCGCGCCGATCAACGTCACCCAGTGGGCGCTGTACACCACCCTGTTCGGCATCGTCGGCACGCTCACCTCTGTGGCGCTGGCGCAGCTTGACCAGGCCCTGGAGCGGGCTAACCAGGATCTGGCGGTGCGCCAGGCCCTAGAGGCCGAGCTGAGCGCCAGCGGCGCGCTCTTCCGCGCGGTGGTGGACAACAGCCACGACGGCGTACTGATGCTGAACTCCGAGCGCCAGATTAATTATGTTAGCACAAGCTACACGCAGATCTTCGGCTACACCCAGGATGACCTGATCGGGCGGCCGGGCGCCGGCTATATTCACCCCGACGACCGGCCGCTAACCACCGACGCGTTTCAGACGGTCGCCCAGACGCCGGGCCTCAGCCTGTCGATCGAGTATCGCCTGCGCCACGCGCGCGGCCACTGGGTCTGGGTTGAGACGACGGTGACCAACTTGCTAGACGACCCGCACGTGCAGGCGGTGGTTCTGCACACCCGAGATATCAGCGAGCGCCGGCGCACAGAGGCGGCGCTGCGGGCCAGCGAGGAGATGTACCGCCACACGCTGGAGGGGCACGTACGGCAGCGCACCGCTGAGCTGCAGGATCTGTACGATAGCGCCCCGACCGGATACCACTCGGTGGATCTGGATGGCAACCTCACCCGCATGAACCAGACTGAGCTGGCATGGCTGGGCTACACCTACGAGGAGCTGATCGGCCGGCCCGCCACGACGATTATGACCCCCGACAGCCGCCGCAGCTTCGACGAGGTCTTCCCCCGCTTGTACCTCGGCGGCCAGATAGACGGGATTGAGCTTGAGTTTGTGCGCAGTGACGGCTCGACCCTGCCGGTCACCCTGAGCGCCAGCGCGGCGGTCGATGATGCCGGGCAGGTTGTGTCCAGCCGCAGCACCGTGCTAGACAACACCAAGCGCAAGCAGGCTGAGGCGGCCCTACGCGACAGCGAGGAGCAGCTCCGCGCCATCGTGGAGGCTTCGCCGGACGCCATCGGTGTGTTCGATATGCAGGCCAACGTTGTGATGATGAACCCGGCTGCTGCGCAGATCTTCGGCTACGCGTCGCCGACGGATATGATCGGCAAGAACGTGATGACGTTCTGCCTCCCCGATGACTACCTGCATATGGCCGGTATCTTACAGTCGATCTTCGAGAGCGGGGTCATGCGCAATATCCAGTTCCGGCTGCTGCGCCAGGATGCCAGCTGGTTTGAGTCGGAGTTCAGCGCCGCAGCGCTGTATGACGCCGAGCACAGACCGCGCGGTATCATCGCCGTCACGCGCGACATCACCGCGCGTAAGCAGGCCGACGAGATCATACGTCTGGCAAACACGGAGATGACCCGCGCCCTGCGGGTGAAGGACGAGTTCCTGGCGAACATGAGCCATGAGCTGCGCACGCCGCTGCACAGCATCCTGGTGATGAGCGAGATCCTGCTGGAGCAGAATCGTGGCCTGCTGAACGAGCATCAGCAGAAGTGGATCGGCAGCATTGGGACCAGCGGGCAGCACCTGCTGGCGCTGATCAACGACCTGCTTGACTTGTCTAAGATCGAGGCCGGCCGGCTCGAGATCAGCCTAGAGCAGGTGTGGGTCGATGATATCTGCCTGGCCAGCCTGCAATTTGTGCGTGAGCTGGCCATCAAGAAGGGGGTGGCAGTAGAGTACCACAACCCGCAGCCGCAGGCGCAGGTGCGGGCCGACGCGCGCTGCCTCAAGCAGATGCTGGTCAACCTGCTGAGCAACGCCGTCAAGTTCACGCCGCCGGGCGGGCGTGTGTGGCTGAGAGTGGTGGCCGACAGCGCGGAGGGCTACCTGGAGCTGGCCATCCAGGACACCGGCATCGGCATCCGCAGCGAGGATCTGCCGCGGCTGTTTCAGCCGTTCACCCAGCTCGACTCGTCCCGGGCGCGCCAGTATGAGGGCACCGGGCTGGGGCTGGCCCTGGTGCGGCGGCTGGCCGAGCAGCACGGCGGCAGCGTGCAGGTCAAGAGCGCCGGCGTGCCCGGCCAGGGCAGCTGCTTCACCATTGCCCTGCCGTACGCCGCTGCGGACGCTGGCGCGCGGGCACCTGCGGAGGCGGGGCCGACGGTGGGCCTGGCCGATCTGGCGGCCCCCGCCGCGCGGCACCTGCTGCTGCTGGCCGAGGATAACGAGCTGAACATTGATATGACGAGCGAGTACCTGGGCTACCGGGGCTACCAGGTGCTGATCGCCCGAACTGGGCAGGAGGCGCTCGACATGGCCCAGGCGCGGTTGCCCGACCTGATCCTGATGGATATCCAGATGCCGGGCATCGACGGGCTGGAGGTCACCCGACGCCTGCGAGGTGACCCGCGCTTTGCGGCCACCCCGATCATCGCCGTGACGGCCCTGGCCATGGTCGGTGATCGCGAGCGCTGCCTGCAGGCCGGGGCGACCGAGTACATGACCAAGCCGCTGCGCATGAGGTCGCTGGACGAGCTGATCCGGCTACTGCTGGGCAGGGTAGAGCGCTGAGCGCACTCAGGTGCGTGAGTGCGGGCGCCTGTGGTATGGCGGAGCACTAGGAGAGTCGCTACAATGTGAGGGGGCAGCGCGCTGCCCCCTCACCCCCCCTAGCACCACCAGAGGAGCCGCTGATGATCGAAGCATTCCAGCTCAGCAAGCAGTTCGGCACCTTTCAGGCCGTCCGCGGGATCGACCTCAGCATCCAGCCCGGTGAGCTGCTGGCCCTGCTCGGGCCAAACGGTGCCGGGAAGACCACCACCGTGCGCATGCTCGGCGCGATCCTCAAGCCCAGCGGCGGGACGGCCCGGATCTGCGGCCGCGACGTGGTGGCCGAGGCCCAGACTGTGCGCTCGATGGTGGGCCTGCTCACCGAGTACCCCGGCCTCTACGGGCGCATGGCCGCCGTGGAGTACCTCGACTTCTTCGGCTCGCTCCTCGGGCTCGACGCCGGCGCTCGGCGGGCGCGCTCCGAGCTGCTGCTGCGCCAGTTTGGCCTCTGGGACGCCCGCGAGCGCAAGCTCGACGGCTACTCCAAGGGTATGAAGCAGAAGATCGCCCTTGTCCGCGCCCTTATCCACGACCCGCCGGTGCTCTTTCTGGATGAGCCGACCACCGCGATGGACCCGCAGAGCGCCCGCACGGTGCGCGACGCCATCGGCGAGCTGCGTGCCGCCGACCGGTCGATCCTGCTCACCACCCACAACCTCAGCGAGGCCGAGGCGCTGGCCGACCGCATCGCCATCATCCGCGGCGGCCAGATCATCGCCCAGGGCAGCATCGCCGAGCTGACCCGCCAGCTCCTCGGCGACCCGATCTACGAGCTGCGCCTGGCCGCGCCCTTCCCCGCCCAGGCCGCCGCCGCGCTCCTCGCCGACCTCGTGACGGTGGAGTCGTACGACGCCAGCGCCCTGCGCTACCGCTGCCGCGCCCCCCAGCAGATCAACCCGCAGATCTTCGCCCGCCTGGCCTCCACCGGCCTGCCCGTGGTCACCCTGGCCGAGGTGCCCCAGCGCCTTGAGGAGGTATATTTGCGGATCGTGGGGGAACAGGGAACAGGGAACAGGGAACAGGGAACAGTACCGCGATCTTCCGATATAAACCAGGCGGATCTCCATCAGCTTCTTGCCGCCTCCAGAGCTGATTCCTGATGCTGATTCCTGATGCTGATTCCTTGTTCCCTGTTCCCTATTCCCTGTTCCCTGTTCCCTGTTCCCTATTCCCTGTTCCCTAACTATGAACCTCACCACCATCTCCACCATCACCCGCCGCGAGGTGCGTGACACCCTGAGCGACTGGCGGATCGTCACGCCGATCCTGCTGCTGACCTTCATCTTCCCGCAGCTGCTGGTGGCCGCGGCCAGCCAGGTGGTCTTCTTTGTGGAGGACAACAACCTGGCCGGCCGGCTGATGCCCTTCGCCGCGCTGCTGGTGGGCTTCATCCCGGCCAGCTTCTCGCTGATCACCGCCCTGGAGTCGTTTGTGGGCGAGCGCGAGCGCAACAGCCTCGAGTCGCTGCTGTCGATGCCGATCTCCGACCGCGACCTCTACATCGGCAAGCTCTGCTCATCGCTGCTCACGCCCTTGGTCTCCAGCGTGGTGGCGATGCTGGTGTTCGCCTACCTGCTGCTGGGGTTCCAGCCCGCCCTCTACTTCGCGGCGATCACCCTGCCCCGGCTAGGGCTACTCTTCCTGATCGTCGGCAGCATGGCGGTGGTGATGGTGACGGGCGCCGTGGTGATCTCGGCGCACATCACCACCGTGCGCGCGGCCAACCTGATGTCGAGCTTCATCCTCGTGCCGGCGGCCCTGGTGGTGCAGCTCGAGGCCGTGCTGATCATCAACAGTCGCTGGAGCGAGCTGTGGCTGGTGGCCGCCGCCCTGCTGGCCTTGGCCGGCGTGCTGATGCGCATCGGCATGGTCACCTTCAGCCGCGAGGAGATCCTCTCGCGCGAGCACACCCAGGGCAGGATTAATGTTCAGTTGCGCATGTTGAAGGTTGAATGGAAGGCATTCCGGCTCCCATTCAACCCTCAGCATTCAGCATTCGCCATCGCGCAGCGCGAGCTGAGCGAGGTGCTGAGCGACTGGCGCGTGCTCATCCCGCTGGGGGTGCTGACGCTGGCGCTGCCGGGCGGCCTGGTGGCCGCCACGTCGTTCGCCCTGAGCTTTGTCGCGAACCCGTCGCTGCTGGGGCGGCTGGTGCCCTTCGCCGCGCTGCTGGTGGGCTTTGTGCCGGCCAGCTTCGCCCTGATCACGGCGATCGAGTCCTTCGTGGGCGAGCGCGAGCGCAACAGCCTCGAGTCGCTGCTGTCGATGCCGATCTCCG
>JBAXES010000312.1:0-5581 GCA_037140315.1 Chloroflexales bacterium | reverse complement strand
TGAACACCGAGTACAACGGCCAGTCGAAGTCGCCCTGGGGCACCACCAGCGCCGGCTTCAGCGCCGAGACGAAGATCAGCCGCAAGGACTGGGGCCTGGTCTGGAACGCGCCCCTGGAGACGGGCGGCGTGCTGGTGGGCGACGAGGTGACGATCAGCATCGAGCTGGAGATCGTCAAGCAGGTCCCGGCCGAGGCGGCCGCCTAGCCCGACAAGAAATAACGCACAGAGGCCCACCATCGCCAGCTTCGCTGGCGATGGTGGGCCTCTGTGCGTTATTTCTCAGCTCCCCGCCACCAGCGACAGCATAATCAGCGTGAAGTTGTAGACCCCGTGGACGATCGCGCTGGTCGACGTGTTCGTGCGCTTGCGCACCAGCCCGCAGACCAGCCCGACGACGAACACCACCAGGAGCGAGTCCCAGTTGTACTGGAGGGCGTGCAGGCTGGTGAAGAAGAGGTTGGAGAGCAGGATGCCGAGGCGCGGCTGGAGCGCCCCGCGCACGGCCAGCTCCTCGCCGAGGCCGGCGGTGACGCCGATCACCACCGCGCCGACCGGGCTGAAGGCGAAGGAGAGCAGCTCGCTGAACGCCGCATCGTTGGTGACGGGCCAGCCCAGCGCGCCCCAGAGGCGGCTGATGCCCGCGCCGAGCAGCTGGACGGCGGCAGCCAGCAGCAGGGCGACCCCCACCGCCACGAGGGCCTGGCGCCAGGTGGGCCGCACCAGGCCCAGGCGCTCCAGCGCCTCGGGGATGTGCCGGCGCGTGCCGTAGCCCACCGCCAGCAGCGCCGCCGGGATCGTCCAGACCAGCGAGTAGATCTGGTCGCGCAGCATACCTGCCGAGTCGCGGCCCTGGGCGGCGGCGCCCTGGCCCATCTGGCCGACCAGGGCCAGCAGGGGCGGCTGGCCGAGGACGAGCAGCGGGGTGGTGCAGAGCAGGCCGATGCTGACGATGGCGACCAGGGCGACGGTGTGGACGAAGGAGTCGGGGTCGATCGGGATGGCGCGGGCGATCAGGCGGCGGGCCTGCGGGATGAGCAGCAGGGCGCTAGCCAGGATAGCGCCGAGGGCGCCGAGGGCGATCAGCCCGACGCGCAGCCAGCCGCCGGGGGCGACCTGGGGCGGGGCACCGGGGCTGGCCTGGGCGGCGCCGATGTTGGCCACGGTGGCGAAGCCGAACCCGATGGCCACCACGGCCGCGCCGCCGACAAGCAGCGCCAGCCAGAGGCCGGTGGCCACCCAGGCCCAGTTGAAGCGGCTGCCGCCCAGGTAGGCCAGCACGGCCAGCACGGCGAAGGGCAGGGCGTTCAGGCTGGCCAGGGCGACCTGGCCGATCTCGCCGCCGACCGCGGCGCCGACGCCCAGGAAGATCGCCAGCGCGACCGCGCCGATGCCGATCGGCACGCCGCCGGGCATCCCGCGTCCGCCCGCGCCCGGCACCGGAAGTTGGTCAGACATCTATTCGCGCTCCTTTCGGGAGGTGTCATCGCTCACCGCAGTGTAGCACGGACGCCGGTTGACACGCCGCGACGGGGCTGCTATACTCCGCACAACTTCAGAGCAGCGACGTTGAGCAGGACGAGTACGCGCAACACGGTGCCCAGCGAGCCGGCAGATGGTGAGAGGCCGGCGCACACGGCGGCGCGGAATGGACCTGGGAGTCGCGGGGGCGAACAGAATGTTGAATGTTGAATGTTGAATTGCCGGACAATTCAACATTCAACATTCATAAGTAGCCTCCGCCGGAGACGCCACCGTTATCAGGGCGATGGGTATAGAGCGGCACCGCCGACAGTACCCGCAAAGTGCGCCGCCCCCGCGAGGGTCGGCGAACGAGAGTGGCACCACGAGTTTTTCTCGCCTCTCGACCCATATTCGGGTCGGGGGGTTTTTTGTTGTTTGGCCGCACATCGCCGTGAAGGAGGATTCCCAAAGATGAAGACCGTCAAGTACCAGCTCAGCGAAGACCAGATGCCCACCTCATGGTACAACATCGCCGCCGACCTGCCGACGCCGCTGGCCCCGCCGCTGCACCCCGGCACCGGCCAGCCCCTCGGCCCGGCCGACCTCGCGCCGCTCTTCCCCATGGCCCTGATCATGCAGGAGGTCAGCACCCAGCGCACGATCGACATCCCCGAGGAGGTGCAGCAGATCTACCGGCAGTGGCGGCCATCCCCGCTCTACCGCGCCCGGCGCCTGGAGCAGATCCTCGACACCCCGGCCAAGATCTACTACAAGAACGAGGGCGTCAGCCCGGCCGGCAGCCACAAGCCGAACACCGCCGTGGCCCAGGCCTACTATAACAAGCAGGAGGGCGTCAAGCGCCTCGTCACCGAAACCGGGGCCGGCCAGTGGGGCTCGTCCCTGGCCTTCGCCGGCGCCCTCTTCGGCCTTGAGGTCAAGGTCTATATGGTGAAGGTGAGCTACCACCAGAAGCCCTACCGCCGCGCCCTGATGGAGGTCTACGGCGCGAGCGTGGTGGCCAGCCCCAGCACCGAGACGGCCTGCGGCCGCGCTATTTTGGCCGAGCACCCCGACAGCACCGGCAGCCTGGGCATCGCGATCAGCGAGGCGGTGGAGATGGCCGTCCAGCGCGAGGACACCCGGTACGCCCTCGGCAGCGTGCTCAACCACGTCATGCTGCACCAGACGGTGATCGGCCAGGAGGCGCTGGCCCAGCTAGAGATGGCCGGCGACTACCCGGACGTGATCATCGGCGCCACCGGCGGCGGCTCGAACTTCGCCGGGATCGCCTTCCCCTTCATCGGCGCGAAGCTGCGCGGCGAGCGCGACGTGCGGGTGCTGGCGGTCGAGCCGGCCGCCTGCCCCACGCTCACCAAGGGCAAGTTCGCCTACGACTTCGGCGACACCGCCCACCTGGCGCCGATCACCAAGATGCACACCCTGGGCAGCACCTTCGTGCCCTCGGGCATCCACGCCGGCGGCCTGCGCTACCACGGCATGGGGCCGCTGGTCAGCCACCTGCTCGACCTGGGCAAGATCGAGGCGATCGCGGTGCAGCAGCTTGAGACCTTCGCGGCCGGGCTGCAGTTCGCCCGCGCCGAGGGCATCCTGCCCGCCCCCGAGTCGAACCACGCGGTGGCCGGGGCCATCCGCGAGGCCCTGCGCTGCAAGGAGGAGGGCAAGAGCGAGACGATCTTGTTCAACCTCAGCGGGCACGGTCACTTCGACATGCAGGCCTATATGGACTACCAGGCCGGTGTGCTGCACGACTTCGAGTACTCCGACGAGGAAGTGGCCATGGCCCTGGCCGGGCTGCCGAGCGTCGGATAATGCTGAATGCTGAATGCTGAATGTTGAATGTTGAATGTTCTGACATTCAACATTCAGCATTCAACATTGAACCTGCACCTGAACAATTGGCCCTGTGGCCTGAACTATCACATACCGGCTCATCCCGACCGCCTCCATGGTGAAGGCGGCGGGCTGGCCGTTGAGGCTGACGCGCGTCGCCTGGCGGGCGGCGGCGGGCAGCAGGATGCGCAGCCTTACGCTGTCCCCGCTGCCGGTGGCATCCAGCGTGATCGTCTGCGGGCCGCCCTTCTTGGCCGCCGGGGCGTAGGCCCAGCGGTAGGCCGCGTAGCCGCCCGTGGCCGCGTAGCGCGCCACCGCGTAGGCCGCGCCCACCGGGCTGCGCGGCGAGGCCGGCCAGCGCGGGCTGATCGTCGCCCCGCTGAAGCTCACCCCGCCGTCCTCGATGCCGGCCGCGCCCTCGATCAGCGCGCCGAACATGGCGCTGGCCCCCCAGCCGTCGGTGGGCAGGTAGCTGGTCGCCGGGGCGAAGCCCCCGGTGGGGTAGTACCAGAGGTAGCTGGCGCCCGTGCGGCCCAGCAGGTCGGCGTAGCGCTCAAGGATATCGAAGCCGTAGGCCTCGTAGCCGTAGCGGAAGGCCCCGCGGGCCAGCTCGCCGCCCACCAGCGGCATCACCCCGCCGTTGACGTACTCGCCGGGCTGCTCGCCGAGCCGCCCGTTCAGCCCGAAGGCCCCCGCCGGGAAAGGCGGGTCGATGCTCCACCACTCGGCGAACGCCACCCGGCCCGGCGCCTGGAGCCGGCGCAGATACTCGCCCACAATCGCCCGGCCCTGCGCGGCGGTCAGCACACCCCGGTTGAGGGCCAGGGCGTTGGAGAGGCTCAGCTGCGCGGCCTCGTCGACGCCGGGGACGTCGTAGGGCACCAGCTTGACGTGGTGTGTGTAGAAGGTGCCGTTCCAGCTCAGGGCGTTCAGCCGACGCATGATCTCGTCGGCCAGGGCCCGCCGCTCGTAGGCGCTCTCCCACAGCCCGGCCTGCTGCTCAAGCGTCGAGAGCGAGCGCAGGGCCTGGGCCAGGCCGGTGTTGTCGCCGTGGAAGATGCCCCACTTGGTCTGGTCGTCGATCCAGTGGCGCGGCGCCGGGCCGCCGCTGCGCGGGTCGGTCGTGGTCGGGCCGTACTCGAAGTCCCAGGTGTCGATGGTGAAGGGCCGCTTCACCAGGCCCAGGCTCGGCTCCCAGCGCTCTGGGCTACCCGTGGTGTAGGCTATCGCCCGCTGCGCCGAGGGCAGCAGCTTGAGCATCCACGCCGTGTCGCCGGTGATCTGCCAGGTCTCGTAGATCAGCTGGACGTAGAGGAACTCCACGTCGGCCTCGACCGGGGTGCGGAATGCCGCGAAGCCCAGCTCCGGGCGGGCCAGGAAGTCGGGCAGGCTGCCGTCGGGCAGCTGCGCGCGGGCGAACGCCTCGGGCAGGCTGCGCAGATCCTGCTCGAAGTAGCGGAAGGCCCGGTTCTGGTAGTAGTGGTCGCGCAGCCAGAGCAGCGGGCTGTCGGGCGAGCGGTAGCCGGAGACCTGGGAGCCGTCCAGGGTGTAGCTCAGACGGTCGTTGGCCATAAAGCCGCGCACCCGGTCGTAGAGCGTGTCGAAGGCGGGCGCGCCGGTCTGCACCGTGGTGCTCGCGTCGAGGGTGTAGATCGGGCCGGCCGCAACCTGGGCGCCGCCGACAAACAGCGCGCCCCAGTGCTGGCCGAGGGCGCCGCGCGGCTGCACCTGCACCGCGCCGTAGCCGCCGCTCAGGGCCAGGTCGAAGGCCCCGGCCGTGCGCCCCGCCGGGTCGAAGATCAGCAGCTGGGCCGGGCCGCTGTAGCCGGCCACATTCACGTAGACCAGGGCCGGCGTGAGCGGGGCCACCACCGGTCGCTCGCTGGTGAACGAGGCGATCGCCTGGGCGCGGGCGGGGGCGCTCGGCAGGATGGCCACCGCCAGCAGGAGCGCGACGAGGGCCAGAAGAATGCGACGAGACATAGGTTTATGATTTGAGTTACGAGACGACAGAAGATGGGCCGAGTATACCATGTCTCTGGGGCTGCGCCCCAGACCTCTTTTGTGTTGGGGTTTCGGCGGCAAAGCCGCCGAAACCCCAACACAAAATATAGTAGGTGGGGGCGGCTGCGCCGCCCCCACCCCCCACCAGGAGGTGTATATGACCAATCCATCAAGGCGCGCCCGCGTCTTCTCGGGCATCCAGCCCTCGGGGATGCTGCATATCGGCAACTACCTGGGCGCGATCCAGCAGTGGGTCGCCGGCC
>JBAXES010000311.1:0-5588 GCA_037140315.1 Chloroflexales bacterium | reverse complement strand
TCGCCTAGCTGGCTGTCCGCCGCTGGATCTCGCTGAGCCTGATGACTAGGCGTAGGGCCTCGTTTACCGACTCGGCGGTGGGGAATGCCTGGGCGACATCGGGGGCCAGCAGCACCAGGTTTGTGCCCTCCCGGTATCGCTCGGCGTGCTTCCCACGCACGCCGCCCGCAAGCAGCTGGGCGAGATCATACTCTGGCCGCAGCTCATCCTCTGGCTCTTGGTTACTCGGTTCGCTCGCCATAGGCTTTATGCTCCGCTCTGGTGAGTGGCCGGGCGCTGATGATGCGGATGCTGGTGCCGCGCTCGGTGTATGCAACTATCAGCAGCCGGCCACGGTTTGATGTCCCAACAGTAATGTAGCGGTCTTCGTCCACAGAGTGGTCTGGGTCGTAGGCCGTTACGCTCAGCAGATCGCCAAGGACGGTGCCCGCCTCGCTGAAGGAGACCCCGTGCTTTTGCTCGTTACGCTCGGCTTTGTCCGGGTCCCACGCGAAAGATAGCATAGCGATTTGCCCGCCCCCAGATCGCCGCTGGCCTACGGCTCTGGAGCTTCGTCTTCGTCAGGGACATACTTCAGGATGAGGTGAGGTGAGGCTTTGAAGTAGCGACATAGCGCACTGAGGGTCTCAAATTGGATACCCTTTGCCTTGTTCGATGTGAGCGCTACGAGGGTTGAAGTAGAGAGACCTGTATCCTCGGAGATCTGGCGAAGTGTCAACGCCTTATCGCCCCGCTTGATGCGGTCTGCATTGTGCTGCGCTAGAAAGTATTTTAGGTCGCTCTTGATCACGAGTGAGCTCAGCATATAGCCGCTTCCTTTCAGAATTCTATAACGTCATAACAATAATAGCAAGAATAGAGGTGATACGCAATACTTTGTATTGATAGTCTATAACATCATATGATAGTATAGCCACATCACAAACGAACGGCGCGGCCGGACCCGCCGCTATGTTCACGGCACCGAAAAGGCGAAGCGTGCCGCCGTCGAAGCCCTTGAAACCTTCCTATTCCCCCCGGCCCAAGAGGCCGCGAAGGAGGCATAAATGAGCGCATTGGATACAGAGCAGCATACAGGCCAGGCATACGCCCCTCGCAATAGCGCATCAGAAAGCAAAGAACGCGGAAGCATTCAGCAAATATGCTACAATGCAGCACAGGGCGGATCGCCCCACACGACCGATCCGAGTAAGGAGCCTCTGGGTGCGCAATATCTTCACGACGCCGAGCGAGGATGCCTTCGCGGGCGGCACAAACGATACTATCGAGCTGCTCAAGGCGTGGGCCGGCTCAACCCTGGCCTTCGCCATTGTGCAGACGGGCGCGAGCAACCTGCTCAGCCTTGGCTTTCTCTCGAACCTGATCATCTCGGCCATCGTCTGCGGCATGGCCTTCGTGCTCCACGAGCTGGCCCACCGGGTGGTGGCCCGCAGCTACGGGGCCGAGGCCCACTTTATCGCCAACAACCAGTGGCTGCTCTTCTCGATCGTCCTGGCCTTCGCCGGCCTGTTCATCGCCGCCCCGGGTGCCGTGTGGCACCGCGGTGTTCTGACGCTGCGCCAGGGCGGCTTGATCGCCCTCGCCGGCCCGGTGATGAACTTTGCCCTCGCGCTGCTCTTTCTGTTCACCCTCTGCGCCGCAACGCTCTTCGGCCTGCCGCTGCCCAGCCTGCTGCTGATCACGCTCTTCATCGGGTTCAAGTTCAACGCATGGATCGGCCTGTTTAATATGATCCCGGCCGGCCCCTTCGATGGGGCCAAGGTGCTCGCCTGGAACTGGCAGGTCTTCGCGGTCACGGTGGCCGTCGGGATCGGCCTAGCGTTTGTGCTCAGCGATGGTGTTGTGATCTCGCTGCTTCGCACCCTGGCGGGGCTGCTGTAGTTCGCATCCTTCGCGCCCCTTCGTGTCCGTGTCCTTATGCGCTGTTTCGTGTCTTTCGCGATCAAAACCACGTTGGAGGTAGGTTATGCGCACCCCGATCATCGCCGGGAACTGGAAGATGTACAAGACGGTGGCCGAGGGCCGTGAGCTGGTGGCGGGGCTGCTGGCCGGCCTGGGCGGCACCGCCGACCGTGAGGTGGTGGTCTGCCCGCCCTACACGGCCCTCTACCCGCTCGGCGAGCTGCTCGCCGGCACGCCGATCGCCCTCGGCGCCCAGGAGCTCTTCTATGAGTCCCAGGGGGCCTTCACCGGCGCCGTCGCCCCCCAAATGCTCCGCGACGTCGGCTGCACCTATGTGATCGTTGGCCATAGCGAGCGCCGCCAGTTCTTCGGCGACACGGATGCGACGGTGAACCGCAAGCTGTTCGCCGCCCTGGCCAGCGGCCTACGCCCGATCATGTGTGTCGGCGAGAGCAAGCCCCAGCGCGACTCGGGCCAGGCCGAGGCGATCGTCACCTCCCAGGTGCGCGCCGGCCTCGCCGAGGTCTCCGCCGCCCAGCTGCTGAATGTGGTGATCGCCTATGAGCCGATCTGGGCCATCGGCACCGGCGACACCGCCACCGCCGCCGATGCCCAGGCCATGCACGCCGCCATCCGCGCCACCCTCGCCGATCTCTACGGCGATGCGGCCGCCCAGACTGTCCGCATCCAGTACGGCGGCAGCGTCAAGCCCGACAATGTCGATGAGCTGATGTCTCAGCCCGATATCGACGGCGCCCTGGTCGGCGGCGCATCCCTGAAGGCCGATAGCTTCCTGCGGATTATTCACTTCCAGTAGATCGCTAAAATGATCATATAGCTCAGTTAACATTGTTGGCGCAGCCAACAATGTTAACTGAGCTATATGAGAGCTTTAATGATAGAACTTCTGATTATCGTCGTGCTCTCGCTGGCCAACGGCATCTTCGCCGCGACCGAGATCGCGATGGTCTCCGCCCGCCGCGGCCGCCTGGAGCAGCGGGCCGATGACGGCAGCGCGGGTGCTGAGATCGCCCTGAAGCTTCAGGATGACCCGAACCGCTTCCTGTCCTCCGTCCAGGTCGGCATCACGCTGATCGGCACCCTCAGCGGCGTCTTCGCCGGCGCAACCCTGGCCGACCAGCTTGCGCCCACCCTGTCGCCGCTGCCCTACGTCGGCGCCTACGCAGTGCCCCTGGCCCAGGCCCTTGTCGTTATTCTTGTCTCCTACCTGTCGCTCGTGCTCGGCGAGCTGGTGCCGAAGCGCCTGGCCCTGCAGAGCGCCGACGCGGTGGCCGCCTTCATGGCCCCGCCGATGAGCTTCCTGGCCTGGGTCAGCACCCCGGTGATCAGCGTGCTGACCGGCTCCACCGACCTGCTGCTGCGCCTGATCGGCCGCGCCAACGTCCCGGAGGAGCGCATCACCGAGGAGGATATCCGCGCCCTGGTGCGCGAGGGCACCGAGGGCGGCGCCGTCGAGCTCCAGGAGCAGCAGTTTATCGATAGCATCTTTAAGTTCAGCGACCGCGCCGTGCGCCATATTATGACCCCGCGGCACGATGTGGAGATGCTCGACGCCGACGCCACCCTCGGCGAGGTTCTCGATGAGCTGCTGGCCAGCGGCTACTCGCGCTTCCCGACCTACGAGGGCTCGCCCGACGATATCATCGGCACCGTCCACGTGCGCGACCTGCTGATGCTCTACCGCCGCCAGGGCGAGGGCGCGAAGGTGCGCGAGGCCGTCGCGCCGCCGCTCTACGTGCCTGAGAACAGCCGGGCCATCGCGCTCCTCGCCACCTTCCGCAAGGGGCGCCGGCATATGGCCCTGGTCGTCAGCGAGCTGGGCGGGATCGAGGGCGTCGTCACCCTGGAGGATGTGCTTGAGGAGATCGTCGGCGAGATCGGCGATGAGTTCGACGATGTTGAGGCCCCCGCCGTGGTCGTCCGCGAGGACGGGTCGATGCTCGTCGAGGGCTCGCTGAATGTAGATGAGGTGAAGCACCTGCTCGATGCGGACGAGCTCCCCGACGAGGAGACCTACCGCTTCGACACGCTGGCCGGCTTTGTGATCAGCCTGATCGGCCAGATCCCCTCCACCGGCACGGTGGTCACCTGGGACGGCTGGCGTTTCGAGGTTTTAGACATGGACGGCCTGCGTGTCGATAAGGTGCTGATCTCGCGCGAGAAGGGGCCTGAGGTGTAGGGCGCGGGCGCTGTGCTATACTGCACTCTGGCCCGCCTGCAACATCCAGGCCCTTTGCAACATCAAAGCCTTTGGGGCGGCGAACCCATCACAACACTCCCGCCGGGGCAGCAATCACGATACATCGCACGAGGAGAGCAATTATGGCCGGTGAAGTGACCCTGCGGGCAACCCTGGCCCGCCCGTATCTCGCAGCGACGACGACGCCCCAGGTTGCCTATGCGCTGATCGAGGTGCAGCCGTCGGCGGTGATGGCGCAGGTTCGCACGCCGGTGAACGTCAGCTTCGTGCTCGACCGCAGCGGCTCGATGAAGGGCGAGAAGATCGAGCGCCTCCGCCAGGCTATCGGCATGGCCGTCAATATGCTCGACGCCCAGGATATCGCCTCGGTGGTGATCTTCGACCACCGCTGCGAGGTGCTGCTCCCCGCCGCCGCGGTCACCGACCGGCGCGGCATCCTGGATCGCGTCGGCCGCATCCGCGACGCCGGTGGCACCAAGATCGCCCCGGCGCTCGAGAAGGGCCTGCGCGAGATCGAGAAGGATCGCAGCGGCGCCATCCGCCGCCTCGTCCTGCTCACCGACGGGCAGACTGAGAATGAGGACGAGTGCCTGCGCCGCGCCGAGGACGCCGGCAAGCTCGGCATCCCCGTCACCGCCCTCGGCATCGGCAAGGACTGGAACGAAGACCTGCTGATCGAGATGGCCAACCGCTCCGGCGGCACCGCCGACTATATCGCGAAGCCCGACGAGATCACCACCTACTTCCAGAATACGGTGCAGAAGGCTCAGAACAGCGCCATCCAGAACAGCGCGATCAACCTGCGCCTCGTCCAGGGCGTCACGCCCCGCGCCGTCTGGCAGGTCATCCCGCTGATCAACAACCTCGGCTATAAGCCGATCTCCGACCGCGATGTGAGCGTGGCCCTCGGCGACCTTGAGACGGGCCAGGGCCGCACGCTGCTGGTGGAGTTCCTGGTCGACCCGCGCCCGATCGGCACCTACCGCGTTGGCCAGGTCGAGGTGAGCTACGACATCCCCGCGCTCAGCCTGATCGCCCAGAAGGCCCGCATCGATGTGATGCTCACCTTCACCGCCGACCCCGCCCAGCTCGGCCAGGTCAACCCCGGCGTGATGAACATCGTCGAGAAGGTCTCGGCCTTCAAGCTGCAGACCCGCGCCCTCCAGGATCTCCAGTCGGGCGATGTGACCGGCGCAACCCAGAAGCTCAAGAGCGCGGTCACCCGCCTGCTCAGCCAGGGCGAGCTGGAGCTGGCCAATACGATGCAGCAGGAGATCGCTAACCTTGAGCAGGGCGGCGAGATCTCGAACGAGGGCCGCAAGACGATCAAGTTCGGCGGCAGCAAGACGGTGCGGCTGAGCGATATCGACCTACCCAAGGAATAATGGTGAATGCTGAATGCTGAATGTGGCATTCAGCATTCAGCATTCAGCATTCAGCATTCAGCATTCAGCATTCAGCATTC
>JBAXES010000310.1:0-5606 GCA_037140315.1 Chloroflexales bacterium | reverse complement strand
GCTATATGGCCTACGCCTTCCGCAACAGGGCGAACTTTATCACCAACGACATCGAGGTCCGCGAGCTGGTCTACGAGCACCCGGCGGCCCTGGCCGAGATCATGGCCTTCCTGCACACCCAGGCCGACCAGATCGCCAACGTGGTGCTCGACCTCCAGGACGACCAGCTGCACCAGGTGCTACGCGACCCGCGCAACGGCAGCGGCAACCTCTTCCCCTCGGTCTACCACGAGACGAACGCCCAGGGCCTGGGCATTATGTACCGGGTGATCGATACGCCCGGGCTCTTTGCCGCCCTGGCCGGCCACGACTTCGGCGGCCAGAGCCTGACCCTGGCCCTGGAGCTGCGCGACAGCTTCCTGCCGGAGAACGACGGCGAGACGTTGCTGCGATTCCGCGACGGTCGGGCCGAGCCCGCCCCCGGCGCCCGGCCCGACGTGCGCCTGCGCGTGTCTGTCGAGCACTTCTCGTCCCTGATCATGGGCGTCACCGGCCTCGACGCCCTGCGGCGCTACGGACTTGCCGAGATCGACGATCCAAACTATAGTGGTAAGGTTCGCCGCCTGTTCGACAGCCCGGCCGCGCCGGTCTGCCTGTCGGCATTTTAATATTTGGTATAGGTAAGGAGTTCATACCCGATGGCTTCCGGAACAACAACCGATCTGCGCACGGGCATCGTGCTGCGTTACAACAACGATCTGTATCAGGTGGTGGAGTTTCAGCACGTGGCGCCGGGTAACTGGCGGGCCTTCGTGCGCCTGAAGTTGAAGAACCTCAATAGCGGCAAGGTGATCGAGGACCGCGTGCGCGCCGGCTCCGACATCGAGATCGTCCGCATCGAGCGCCGCCCCATGCAGTTCCTCTACCGCGAGGGCGACGACTTCATCTTTATGAATAACAGCACCTACGATCAGATTCAGGTGAGCGAGAAGGCCGTGGGCGAGGGCGCGCGCTTCCTCAAGGAGAATGAGAGCGCCGACCTCGTCTATGATGATGAGCGCGAGGTGCTGCTCGGCGTCGAGCTGCCGATCTTCGTGACCCTGGCCGTCACCGAGACGACCATCGCCGTGCGCGGCGATACGGCCACCAATGTCACCAAGGCGGCTACCCTAGAGACAGGCGCAGTCATCCAGGTGCCCGGCTTTGTCAACGAGGGCGACGTGCTGAAGATCGACACCCGCACCGGCGACTACATCGAGCGCGTGTGATCGCGAAAGACACGAAGGGTTCGGCGAAAGACGCGAAATAGCGCAAAGTTCGCGAAATATTGGGCTCTCGGTTTGCCGCACCACGTTGCGACGAGTCCCCCCTCGCCCGCCGCAGCGGGCGAGGGGGACAGGGGGTGAGGGCCGTCCGCCTGCCCTACCGGACTGTCTGCGGGGCCAGCGGCTGCGCCAGGGACTCCAGCGCCAGCAGTCGCGCCCCGAGCGGCTCCAGCCGCACCCCGCCGTCCTCAGGGTAGTAGGCCAGCACCGCGCGCTCGAAGTACTGCATCGTCCGCGCCTGCCCATCGGCCGCAGGCCCCGTGAACTCCTCGGAGATCGGCAGGCCGAACACATCTGTGCCGCCGCCACGCTGCCAGAAGTCGAGAAACGCCTCCTTGATGCCGTGGCCGGTCTCGGCGAAGAAGACCGGCGCGCCCGCCGGGTCGCCCGGGGCCAGCGACTCGGCCCCGCCGAAGGCCAGCGACTCGGCGGCGCCCCGGCCTGCCGCGGCGGGCTGCAGGTAGTAGGGCGTGTCGGCCTGGTCGCCGCGCAGCTGGAGCACGGCGTTGGCGAAGGCCTGCGTGGCCCCGTCGCCCGTGGCGCGGGCCGGGGCCAGGGGCGGCCCGAATCGCTCGCGGCCGCCCAGGGCGCGCCAGTAGCGGTAGATCGCCGCCGGCACCGCGACCCCGTCCACCGCGCCGTCCTCGGGCAGGGGCAGGGTGGCTGCGGACTCGGCCAGCACCGCCTGTAGTCCGGCCAGATTCTGCTCGTACTCGCTGCGGTCGCCCGTCACCAGCTCGGGCGTGATCGCGGCGATCCCCAGGCCCCCCGCCCAGTCGCTCATGCCCCCGGTGATAGTGTAGCTGGGCCAGTAGCGGCGGTACGCGTAGCCCGCGCCGGCGGCGTAGGCCTGGGCCAGGGCGATCGACGGCGCGTGCTCGCAGGATGCAGGGAAGACCATACCAGCGTTCGAGTGGATGAAGATCGCCCCCGCCGCGTCCAGGAGGAAGGCCCGGATCAGTCGGCTCTCCACCTGCGAGTCGGGGTAGGGGCCGCCGGTGTCCGAGACGATGCCGCGCGCGCCCTGCACCGTCGGGCTCCAGTCATTCTCGGGGCATGCGTCCAGGTCGGTATTCATGTTGCGGTTCAGGTCCACCCCCGCGCCGTCGAAGCGCGTCCCGAGGGCCATCCCGTCGGGGTTGAGGCTGGGGATGAGGTAGAGCCGCACGCCGGGGGGGACTGCCTCGGGGCTAGCCCGGAAGTAGTCGATCAGCTGGAGGGTAAGCTGGTAGGTGTTGGCCTCGGGGCCGCCGTGGGTGTCGCCCACCACCACCAGCTTGCGTGGGCCGTCGCCCACCTGCACCACCTGGATGGGCCGGCCCTGGGTGGAGCGACCGAGGGTGAACTCGCGCACAGTGGGCGCGGCGCGGGCGACGGGGATAGCGTCGGCAGCAACAGCGAGGGCAACGGCGCAGATCATAAGCGTGCGGCGCGCCCACAGACATATCTGCATAGAGGGAGTCCGCTCCGACCTTTAGCATTCAACATTCAACATTCAACATTCAACTGCCCCCCCGTGCCCGCCGCTTGGCGGCCACAAAGTGGCTGTGGGTCAGGTTAATGCTGGCGGTAATCCGGCTGATCTCGGCGCTCTCCTCGCTGGAGATCTCGCCGTCGGCGGCGGCGACGGCGAAGAGGGCGTCGAGAAAGCGGGCGCGCTGATCCTCGCTGGTGCTGGCGGCAAACTCCTTGGTGAGCCGGAAGTAGTCGAGGTCGGCGGCGGACTCGGCCAGGGCCACCTCGGACACGAGGGTGGCCCGCTCGCGGCTGATGTCCCAGCCGGCCTCCAGCAGGTCGGCCATGCGCGCGAACTCATCGGCGGTCACGGTATTATCGACGCGGGCGACGCGGGCGAGCAGGCCGCCGGCGAGGGCCAGGGTGTGGGCCTCATCGGCGGGGATGCCCAGGTCGTCCTCGGGGGCCTTGCCGAGACGCTGGCGCACCGCGTAGTAGATCCGGTTACTGAGGAACTCGCCGAGGTACTGCTCGCGGTTGGGGCCGGCGGCGCGCGCGCGGAGCGACCCGCGCAGCAGCCGACCGATCTGGGCGAGGACGCCAAGGTCAACCCGCTCCAGGGCGACGCGGATCTCGTCGGCCACGGCCCGCTCCTCGACGGTGATCACCCGGTCGGCGCGGAGCATCTGGTCGAGGGCGGCCAGGGCCAGGGCGCGGTCGCCGGGGCCGATCAGGGTCGCCGCCAGCGACGCTACCAGTCGGGCGCGCTCCTCGGCGGCCACCGGCGAGTGCAGGTAGATCTCGAGCTCGGCCCAGTCGGTGACGTTCATGGACATCTCGCCAGAGCCGCCGGTCTGCCCAAGCTCGGCCAGGATGCTCTTGAGGCTGTTCACCTCATCGCTGGCCAGGTGGCCGTCGGCCCACGCGGCGGCGATGATCACTTTGGCGAGGGCCATCGCCAGGAGGTTCTTGGGCATATGTTGTAGGGGGTGGGGGAGGCGTGCCTCCCCACACGATAGTATATGCTTGGGCGGCGCAGCCCAACGGGGGGCCTATGCCGTCCTCACGCGCGCGGCCGCCTCGAGCCCGAGCTCCTCGACGCTCTCCTGGCGCATCAGGAACTTCTGGATCTTGCCGGTGACGGTCATCGGGAAGCTCTCGACAAACTTCACGTAGCGCGGGATCTTGAAGTGGGCGATCTGGCCGCGGCAGAAGGCGCGGATCTCATCTGCGTCCGCCGTCTCGCCCGGCTTCAGCTTGACCCAGGCCATGATCTCCTCGCCGTACTTGATGTCGGGCAGCCCGATCACCTGCACGTCGCTGACCTTGGGGTGGCTGTAGAGGAACTCCTCGATCTCGCGCGGGTAGACGTTCTCGCCGCCGCGGATGATCATGTCCTTGATCCGGCCGACGATGTTGATGTAGCCGTCCGCATCCATGGTCGCCAGGTCGCCGGTGTGCATCCAGCGGCTGGCGTCGATGGCCCCCCGGGTGGCGTCGGGGTTATTCCAGTAGCCCAGCATCACGCTGTAGCCGCGCGTGCAGAGCTCCCCGGTCGCGCCCACGGGCAGCAGCTTGCCGCTGGCCGGGTCGATGATCTTGACCTCAACGTGGGGGTGCACCTCGCCCACCGTGCCGACCTGCTTCTCCAGCGGCGCGCCGATGCGCGTCTGCGTGCTCACCGGGCTGGTCTCGGTCATGCCGTAGCAGATCTCGACCTCGCGCATATTCATCTGCGACTGCACCTTCTTCATCACCTCGACCGGGCAGGGCGAGCCGGCCATCACGCCGGTGCGCAGGCTGCTGAGGTCGAAGGTGGCGAACTCGGGGCAGTCGAGCTCGGCGATGAACATGGTGGGCACGCCGTAGAGCGCGGTGGCCCGCTCCGCCTGCACGGCCCGCAGCACAGCCGCCGGCTCGAAGCCCTCGCTGGGGTAGATCATCGTGGCGCCGTGGGTCACACAGCCGAGGTTGCCCATCACCATGCCGAAGCAGTGGTAGAGCGGCACCGGGATCACCAGGCGGTCCTGCGGGCCGAGGCGCATCATCTCGGCCACGAAGTAGCCGTTGTTAAGGATGTTGTGGTGGCTGAGGGTGGCGCCCTTGGGGTAGCCCGTGGTGCCCGAGGTGTACTGGATGTTGATCGGGTCGTCGAACTGCTGCTCGGCCTGGCGGGCGGCGAGATCGTCGGCGCCCACGCTGTCGGCCCCGGCCAGCAGCTCGGCCCAGGACAGCATCCCCGGCGCGGGCTCGGCGCCCAGGCGGATCACCGCGCGCAGCTCGGGCAGGCGCGCGGGGCGGGCGCCCTGGGCCAGCTCGGGGGCCAGATCGGCGATCATCTGGGTGTAGTCGGCGCTGCGGAACTGCGGGGCGATCACCAGCATGGCGCAGCCGGACTGGGCGAGGGCGTACTCGACCTCGTGGAGGCGGTAGGACGGGTTGATATTCACCAGGATCGCGCCGATCTTGCTGGTGGCGAACTGGGTGATCGTCCACTCGGCGCGGTTCGGGGCCCAGATGCCGATGCGCTCGCCCTTGCGCAGGCCGAGGGCGAGCAGCCCGCGGGCGCAGCGGTCAACCTCGGCCCTGAGCTGGGCGTAGGTGTAGCGCAGGCCCTGCTGGCATGCCACCAGGGCCTCGTTCTCGGGGTGCCGCGCGGCGATCTGGTCGAACAGGTCGCCGATCGTCACGCCCAGCAGCGGCTTCTCGCTCGTCCCACTCACGTAGCTCCAGCCCATCCTTGACTCTCCTCTCGATAAGCCGGCGGCGTCGCTGTGGTATAGGGTAACACAAGTAGGGGCGCAGCAGTGGCGATGCCCACGGGGGCCCGGTGCTGCTGCGCCCCTACAGGATCACCACCCGCCGCCGCCGCCGCCGCCGCCGAAC
>JBAXES010000309.1:0-5666 GCA_037140315.1 Chloroflexales bacterium | reverse complement strand
GGCGCTGGAACACCATACCAACCCGTCGGCGCACCTCCCAGACCGTGTCGGGCTGGTAGGCAATCCCATCAACACTGAGCTGGCCAGCGGTGGGGTCGAACACCGCGCAGAGCAGCTTGGCGAGGGTGCTCTTACCACTGCCGTTATGGCCGATGATCGCCACCAGTTCGCCCGGCGCGATCTGTATGCTGACGCGATCCAGGGCCGTGATCGCGTCGGTCTGGCCGACGTTGTAGGTGAACGAGAGCGCGCGCGCCTCAAGCATAGCTCACCCGTGGGGCGACCCGACTGGCTGGCCAGCCGGGTCGCCTGTAGTAAAGCGCCTCAGTGTCTCAGCGACTCAGCGCCTCAGTGCTGCTAGAACGAGGACTTGTCGCGGGGCGTGCGCTCGCTGGCGGTCGTGCGGCCGGAGCGCACCAAGCGGACGCCGCGCACCACCAGCGGGGTCAGGATCGCGGCCAGCACGAGTTCGACCCCCGCCTGCGGGAGGATCGTCACCACAGCCGCAGCGGGAATCAGCCCGAAGCCGACCAGGCCGCCGACTACCAGGATCGTGTTCGTCAGCGTGCCGACGATGCCCGCGACCGCTGCCGCTACGTCCACATTCACCTTCTGCAGGCTGCGGTAGGCCAGCCAGGACGTGATCCCGATCAGGATGCGTGGCACAACCGAGATCAGCGGGTTGGCGAAGAGGGGGCCGCCCTGGATCAGGCTGAAGATGCCGAAGATCAGGCCGACGAGCGAGCCGACCACCGGGCCTTCGAGGACGGCACCGATGATTACCGGGACGTGCAAGATGGTCGCATCCCCGCTTAGGTTTGGCACCGGGAGGTAGCCAAGCCGGGTGACGGAGAGCACAATGGAGATGGCACCGAGGACCCCAGCGATAACGATCTGACGCGTATTCGGCCTGGTCAGTTGCGCCCCTGCGATGACGGACATGGGTTCACTCCTTCTCGGTTGCAGCGCCCAAGATGGGCTCGATGATCGTGAGGGGATTTATTAAGTTTGTCGGTCAATTAAGTTAACAATGAGAAATATAATATGTTATATCAAAATTGTCAACAATAATAAAACTGCGTCCCAGCTCCCCGTTCAGTCAGACTTGGGCGATGAATCCCCCCCTAAGCCTGACAGAAATAGCATTGGGGACGGCAAAGCCGCCCCCAAATATCTATCAGCAGGTGGCGCGAGTGATCCGCGTCCTAGATGTAGTACATCACATTGCCCGCCTGCTGGCGCTTGCGCTGGAGCAGGTCGTCGAGGGTGATCTCAGCGAGCAGCAGCGCGACTCTGCCGCGCAGACTCGACCAGAGCTCATCGATCAGCGCGTCATCCTCGGGAACCGTGGGCTCCCGATCATCATCCGATGGCTCCCCGATCAGGAGCGGGCCTTCGATCACGACGATGATGTCGCACAGGGTGATGTGCTCAGGCGCGCGGGCCAGCAGATGTCCGCCCTGCGCTCCGCGCACGCTCTCGATCAGCCCGGCCTGCCGCAGCGGGATAAGGAGCTGGTTAAGGTAGTTCACCGGGATGCCCTGGCGCGCGGCGATCTCGTCGCTCTACACGGGGCCTTTGCCAACCTGCTGGGCCAGATCGAACAGCGCCCGTAGCGCATAGGTGCCCTTGTTGGAGATTCGCATATCGTCCTCACAGGCAGGGCGTGTGGTGGGTGCGGTGCGCGGCGGCGGGCTGCACTTCTCGCCCGGCGTCTCCACACAGCGAAACTGACACACTCTGGGCTGGTGCGACTCTGGGGCCGGCGCGCGACGCTACAACCCGTTGAGGGCCTGACGTAAGTCGGCGATCAGGTCATCGAGATCCTCAATCCCCACCGAGAGCCGCACCAGATCGTCCGGCACGGCCAGCGGCGAGTCGGCGGTGCTGGCGTGGGTCATCGTCGCCGGGATCTCGATCAGGCTCTCGACGCCGCCCAGGCTGACGGCAAAGGTGAACAGGCGGGTGCGCCCGACCAGGGCGCGGGCGGCGGCGGCCCCACCGCGCAGCCGGATGGAGACGATCCCGCCAAAGCCGCGCATCTGGCGCTTGGCCAGCTCGTGCTGGGGGTGCTGCTCCAGCCCGGGGTAGAACACCTGCGCGATAGCTGGGTGCTCCCGTAGGACGTGGGCAATGGCCTGGGCGTTGGCCGCGTGGGCCCGCATACGATGGGCCAGGGTCTTGATGCCACGCAGCACCAGCCAGCTGTCGAACGGCCCGGGCACCGCGCCCATGGCGTTCTGCAGGAACTTCAGCCGCGCGTACAGCTCCGGGTCGTTCAGCACCAGCGCCCCACCGATCACATCGCTGTGGCCGCCGAGGTACTTGGTCGTGCTGTAGAGCACGATGTCGGCGCCGAGCTCCAGCGGGCGCTGGAAGAACGGCGAGGCGAAGGTGTTATCCACCAGCGTGCGCACCCCACGCGCTCGCGCCAAGGCGCTGATCGCCGCGATGTCGGCCAGCTTGAGCAGCGGGTTGGTCGGCGACTCCAGCCAGATCAGCTTGGTCTCGGGGCGGATCGCCGCCGCGACCCGGTCGGGGTCACCGATATCGACAAAGTCGATCTGGAAGCCCAGGCGCACGAAGACCTTGCTCAGCAGGCGGTAGGTGCCGCCATACACATCGTTGGTACAGACGATGTGGTCGCCGGTGGAGAGGGCGAGCAGGGCGGTGGTGGCGGCGGCCAGGCCAGAGGCGAAGGCCAGGGCGTGCGCGCCGCCATCGAGGGCGGCCAGGGCCTCTTCCAGGGCGCTGCGGGTCGGGTTGCCGCTGCGCGCGTAATCATACTGGCTCTTGCTGCCGTCAAGCGGCTGGGCGAAGGTCGAGGTCTGATAGATCGGCACGGTCACCGCGCCCGTCTGCGGGTCGGGGGCCTGGCCGACGTGGATGGCCTGGGTGGCAAAGCCGTCATGGGCATTACTCATACGGTCCTCCGCATCGCGCGAGTCTCTTTATCCTGGGTGGATGAATGATACGTTTGATGATTGAAATTGTCAACAAATATACTTGACAATCTTGATTTTATATATTAAGTTTATCTCAGGCCCGCGTCGTATCGCGCTCAAGGTGCCCCGCTATGACCGCTCACCCCACCACTGACCGCGTCCACGGAGCCGACCGCCCACCCCTCCGCCCGCAGCGCATGCGCAGGCGGCGCGGGCCTCCACCAGACATCCGAAAGCACCGCATACCCCGCTGCTCAGCGGAAAGGATCAACCGTGCGATGAGTACATTAAACGAGTACCTGGCCGAGAAGCGTCTCGCCCTGGCCGCGCGCCAGGAGCGACTAGCGGCGGGCGACGCCCAGCCGCACGCGCTGCACGCCGACGTGCGCGCCGAGGGGCGCAGCGGCGTGCGGCGCATCCGCATCCGTGACTTCCAGGTGATCAGCGACAGCGGCCCCGACTTCGCCGGCTACAACCTCGGCCCCTCCTCGCCCGAGCTGCAGCTCGGCGTGCTCGGCAGCTGCCTGACCCACGTCTTCCTGATCCAGGCCGCGCGCCTGGAGGTCCCCTTGGAGTCGCTGGAAGTGGAGGTGAGCGGGGAGATCGACCCGCGCGCCGGCCGGCCCGGCTTCGAGGACGTGCCGGTCTACCCGCACAACCTGGCCTACACCGTCCGGATCATCTCGCCGGCGACACCCGAGGCCATTGCCGAGTTGCACCAGGCGGTCGAGCGGGCCTGCCCGATCCTCAACCTGCTGATCAACCCGCAGAGTATCCACGGAGTGGTCGACCATCGCCAGCCAGATTGAGGATGGCGATCCACGTGCAGACGCTGCTACTCACGCTTGGCCTCGGCACCCTGGTGATCATCACGCTGCTCAACCTCTTTTGTGCCCGCGTTCGGCGCCCGCTGGGTGCCTTCACTGCTCATCGGCGATATTCCTGTTCTAATATGGACATGATGATCAACGATTCGAAGATGCCATCAGCCTTAAAGGATTCGCGCAACGTTCCCTCAACGACAAAGCCCTGCCTTCGGTAGACGTGTTGCGCACGCAGATTGGCCTCCTTCACATCAAGCCAGAGCCGGTGTGCCTTGAGGACATCGAATGTGTAGGCTTGCACCAGCTGGATGGCGCGCTGCCCATAGCCCTGAGCCTTTTCGGTGATCACGATTCGGCAAAGCTCCACGTTCTGGTGCAGATTGGTGATCCCGGCGATAATCACGTAGCCAACCGGGTGCGAGTCGCTGGTGCGTGCGACGATCAGATGGCTGATATCGCGGTTATGCAGCGCATCCGTATGCTGCGCGTCGCTCCAGCATGCGATAAACCGGCGGTTGTCGGGGTGCTGTTCGGCGTGAATAACAAAACTCAGGTCGGCCTCTGTGGTTGGGCGAAGCTGAAGCGGCATTGGGAGTCCCTCCGATGGATGATCGAAACAGGAGCACGATATCTCCGAAGCCTCCACTGGTGACGAGCTATGATCGGGTGGCGGCCGAGTACACGGCGCGGATCGCCGACGAGCTGGACGGCAAGCCGCTGGATCGGGCCCTGCTCCGGGCGTTTGCTGAGCAGGTGCGCGGGCCGATCTGGGATCTGGGCTGTGGCCCCGGCCACGTCGCCGCATTCCTGGCAAGCCTGGGCACGGCCGTCGAAGGGGTGGATCTTTCAAGCGGGATGGTCGCCCAGGCCCGCCAGCGCCACCCCAACCTCAGCGTTCGCCAGGGCGATCTGCGCGATCTGGCGATTCCCGCCGCCACCCTCGGTGGCATTGTCGCCTTCTATAGTATCATCCACCTCGACCCCACCGATCTCGTCCCCGCGTTCCAGGAGTGGTGGCGCGCCCTGCGCCCCGAGGGGCGCGTGCTGGTCGCCTTCCACAGCGGCGACACGGTCGTCCACCTCGACACCTGGTGGGATCAGCCGGTTGACCTGGATTTCCGCTTCTTGCCACTGGCGCACGTGAGCGCCGCGCTCCAGCAGGCCCAGTTTCATATCGAGGCAGAGCTTGTGCGCGCACCCTACCCGCAGGTGGAGCACCCGAGCCAGCGGGCTTACATCCTGGCGCGTAAGGATGGCTGAAGATCTATTTCTTAAGTTGACAGATTGATATAGTTAAGTTATTGTCTTGGCGCATCCCCCGCCACGGTGCGCAACGGCGCGCGCTTTATGGAGCCTCGCGCTCACCAGGAACGCGCCTATGCGACACATCCCATCCCAGCGGGTCGCCCGCTTCGGCACATCGATCTTCGGCGAGATGCGCATCCTGGCCCAGCGCCACCAGGCGATCAACCTCGGGCAGGGCTTCCCCGACTTCCCCGGCCCCGAGCTGATCAAGGCCGCGGCCAGCGCGGCCAAGGTAATCGCACGCTTCTGCTTCGCCAAGCAGCACGCCACCCTAGAGGCCGCCGGCGAGCGGCTCCTGCGCGTGCGCGCGCTTGCCGAGACGCTCCCGGCTGCTGGGAAGAGCTGCTGATGCTTGAGCTGTTGCGCACATCGTACGCCTATTATCTCGCCAACCAGGAGCGCTTCTGGACGGAGCTGAGCCGTCACCTGGTCTTGAGCGGCAGCGCCCTGGCGATTAGCCTGCTCGTCTGCATCCCGCTGGGGATCTGGGCCGCCCGCCACACGACTACGGCCCAGTACGTGATCAACGCCGTCGGCGCGCTGCGGCTGATCCCGAGCCTGGCGATCCTGTTCCTGGCGCTGCCCTACCTCG
>JBAXES010000308.1:0-5676 GCA_037140315.1 Chloroflexales bacterium | reverse complement strand
ATTCCCATGCTACTACGGGAGGCCTCGGGTTTGTTAAATTTCGGGATGACTCATGTCTCGCTGCTGCGCCCCTACTTTCCCCGTCAGACCTGCCGCGTTATAATATCCACATGAAACGCTCTATCGCCCTCATCATCATGGCCCTGGCGCTGGCCGCGTGTGGCGCGGGGCAGCCAGCCACAGCTCCCACCGTCGAGGTCGGGAACATCGCCCTGGCCACCGAGAGCGGCCTGATCGACAGAGGCGCCGGCCGCCCCGCCGATGGCCAGGTCGCCCCCGACTTCAGCTACACCATGGCCGACGGCAGCCTCCACAAGCTCAGCGAGCTGCGCGGCAAGCGCGTGCTGCTCAACTTCTGGGCCACCTGGTGCATGCCCTGCCGCGAGGAGATGCCCGAGCTTCAGCAGGCCGCCAAGGACAACGGCGACAGCCTAATGGTGCTCGCCGTGAACCGCAACGAGGCCCCCGCCGCCATCGCCAAGTTCGGCAACGAGATCGGCGTGACCTTCCCGCTGATCGCCAACATCTCCGGCGACATCGGCGACCGCTACGGCGCCACCAGCCTGCCGATGACCTACTTCATCAACAGCGACGGCACGATCAGCAGCAAGCAGCTCGGCGCGCTCTCGTCCGCGCTCCTCGCCAAACACCTGGGAGATCTGCGATGAGCGAGAACGCCGCAGATGAGGTTATCCGCCTAGCCCAGCAGCAGATCGCCGAGCGACAGGAGCGTGAGGCCCGCGAGCAGGCGCTACAGATCGAGGGCCGCGCGCGCCGCGAGACGCCCTGGCGCTGGATGTTCGCCGGGGCCGGCGCGGTGCTGCTCCTCGCCCTGCTCTTCAGCCCCGGCGCGCCCCTCCAGTGGAAGATGTACGCCGTCGTCCACGGTGTCTGCGCCCAGGAGCACAACATCCTCCTCGGCGGCCTGCAGTTCCCGCTGTGCGCCCGCAACAGCGGGATCTACATGAGCTTCCTGCTCACCCTGGGCTACATCTACGCCATCGGCCGCGGCCGCGCCGGGCGCGTCCCGCCCTGGCCGATCACCGCCGCCCTGATCATCTTTGTCGTGATCATGGGCGTGGACGGATTCAACTCCATGTTTTTGGACCTCGGCCAGCCCCACCTCTACACGCCCGACAACCGTCTGCGCACCCTCACCGGCATGGGCATGGGCATCTCCATCGCCGTGCTGCTGCACATCGTGCTGAATATGACCCTGCGCAAGAATGTGGACGACGCCATGCCGGTGCTGCGCAGCTGGAGGGAGCTGCTGGGGATCATGGCCATCGATCTGCTGGCCCTGGCCGCGATCTACGCCAACCTGGGGATCATGTTCTGGCCCCTGGCCTTCACCGCCTTCTTCGGCATCACCGGCGTGCTCTACATGGTCTCGCTGCTGCTCACCAGCCTGTTTATGGGCTACGAGGGATCGATCAGCAGCCTCCGCCAGCTCGCCCGCCCCGCCACCGTAGCGATCATCCCCACCCTGATCATCCTAGGGGCCATGTCCTACCTGCGCTTCTGGCTCGAGAGCAAGGGGCTGATCCTCTAGGAGGGTTGCAGCAGCAGGCCCGCTGTCGCTCTGCGACAGCGGGCCTGCTGCTGCAACCCTCCGTTAGAACGCCGAGGTCGGCGTACACTGGCGCAGCGTGCCCTGGCGGGCCACCCGCTCGCCCAGAGCGATGCCCTTGTCCCAGCACTTCTCCACGCTCAGGCCATCGCGGTAGTTGCCCACCAGGAACAGGCCGGGGTAGCCCGCCTCTAGCTGCTCCAGGGTGGCGATGCGCTGGTTGTGGCCGGCGGTGTACTGCGGGATGGCCTTATTCCAGCGCGTGATGCGGGTCATCGCCGGCGCGCCGTGCGCGCCCAGGATCTGCTCGTGCTCGCGGATCACCATGTCGATCACGTCCGAGTCGCTCTGCCTGGCCGTCTCGGGGATGCGCGCCCCGCCCACGAAGGTGGTCGTCAGCACGTAGCCCGCCGGCGCGCTGCTGGGGATAAGCGTGGACGACCAGAGGATGCCCAGCACCTTGCGCCCCTCGCCCGACGGGCACAGCACGCCGAAGCCATCGAGCGGGTGGGAGATCGCCTGGCGCTTGTAGCCCAGGTGTACCACCGCCATCGGCGGGTAGGGGATAGCCCGCAGCGCCTTGGCCGCCGGCGCGTTCAGCCCGTCCACCAGGTCGGCCGCCACATAGGCCGGCACGGCCAGCACCACCATATCGGTGATCACCAGCTCGGTCTGGCCGCCGCGCTCCACCGTCAGCTCCCAGCCGCCGTCCAGCGGGCGCAGGGCGCGCGCGCGCGTGTTCAGCCAGACATTATCGCTGCCCAGAGCGCGGGCCACCGCCTGTGGCCAGGCCGACAGCCCGCCCACAAAGTTGAACAGCACGCTCTTCGGGCGCTCGCCCTTCGGCTTCTTCGGCTTCTTCGGAGCGCTCTTGCGGCCCATGATCATGCCACGGACAATGCTGCCCCCGCGCTGCTCGGCATCCCAGATGCTCGGGAACGCCGCCTTGATCGAGGTGGTCTTCGGGTCGCCCGCGTAGACCCCCGAGACGAAGGGGTCGACCATGCGGTCGGCCAGCTGGCGGCCGACCCGCCGCGAGAAGAAGGCGGACACGCTCTCGTCGGGCAGGTGCGTGCGCGGGATCAGCGGCTCGGCCACCACGCGCAGCTTCGCCGCCGTGGAGAGCAGTGGCGTCTTCACCAGGCCCACCGGCGACATCGGGATAAGCTCGGGCTTGCCGTCCAGCAGGATATAGCGCCGCGCGCCGCTGCGATCAGCCGTCAGGCGCTCGTCCATAATCCCCAGGTTAGAGAAGTGCTGCCAGAGATCGAGGTCCTTGCTCGTCACCGTGTTCGGCCCGCAGTCCAGCTGGTAGCCGTCCGCCGTCTGCACGCTGTGGATCGCCCCGCCCACCCGGTCGGCGGCGTCGATCAGCAGTACTTTCGCGCCCTTCCGGCGCAGGCCGTAGGCCGCGCTTAGCCCGCTGATGCCGCCGCCGACTACTACGCAGTCGTAGCTTGTCATCTATGTATCCTCGCTTCTGCAACATTAACGTGTTTCTCACCGCTGCGCGCCTTTGGCGCGCAGCGGTGAGAAACTATAGGCACTCCCACGCTGCCGCAGGCGCTTACACCGTCTTCGAGAAGACCGTCCGCTCGGCGGTCTTCGCCAGGTGCGCGTCAAGCTCCATGGCCAGCAGGCGCACGAAGAAGCGGCCCAGGGGAGTCACCTGCACCCGGTCGGGCAGCAGCTCCACAAAGCCATCCTCAGCGTATGCCTCCAGGTGGTCCAGGTCATCGCCCAGGGCATCGCGCAGATCCACCCCAAACTGAGCTCGCGTCAGGTCGTAGGGCAGCTCCAGGTTGCACATGAGGTGCAGGATCACCGTGCGGCGCAGCAGGTCGTCGTCGCTCAGCTTGTAGCCCTTCACCACCGGCAGATCACCGGCGTCGATCATCTTCTGGTAGCGGCCCAGGTGCGGCTCGTTCTGCACGAAGCGCCCGGCAAGGTCGCCGATGCTGCTCATGCCAAAGCCGACCATGTGCAGCGCCGGGCGGGTGGTGTAGCCCATAAAGTTACGGTGCAGCCGCAGCTCACGCGCCGCCACCGCCAGATCATCGTCGCGCAGGGCGAAGTGATCCATGCCCACCCAGTCGTAGCCCACGCCGCCCAGCTGGTCGATCGCCATCCTGAACAGGCTAAACTTCGTGAAGGTGTCCGGCAGCTTTGAGACATCGATCAGCTTCTGCTTCGGCTTCACCCACGGCACGTGCGCGTAGCTGAAGTAAGCGATCCGGTCCGGGCGCAGCTCGCTGATCGCCCGCAGCGTCTCGCCGAAGGTCTCGACCGTCTGGAGCGGCAGCCCGTAGACCAGATCCAGGTTCACGCCAGTGAAGCCCAGGTCGCGGCAGGCCCGGAAGAGCTTCTCGGTCTGCGCGAAGGGCTGGATGCGGCCGATCGCCACCTGCACATCCGGGTTGATATCCTGCACGCCCATGCTGATCCGGTTGAAGCCCAGGGCGCGGATCTGCGCCATCTGCTCCACCGTGCCGATCCGCGGGTCGATCTCCAGCGAGATCTCGCCGGCCGGGTCGATCGCGAAGTGCGTGTTGAGCAGGCCGATCAGGCGCGTCATCTGCGCCTCGTTCAGAAAGTTCGGCGTGCCGCCGCCCCAGTGCATCTGCACCACCTGCCGGCGCTCGCCAAGCAGCGGCGCGACCAGGGCCATCTCGCGCTCGACCCGATCCAGGTAGACGTCCACCACCTCGGCCCGGCGGGTCACCGTGGCGTTACAGCCGCAGTAGGCGCAGTGCTCGGCGCAGAAGGGCAGGTGGACGTACACCGAGAGGGCGTCTGTGGGGCGGGCGGCCACCTCGCCCAGCGCCTCGCGATAATCCGCCTCGCCGAACGTCCCCGTCCAGGCCGGCACCGTCGGGTAGCTCGTGTAGCGCGGCCCCGGCTTATTGTAGCGCGCCAGCAGCTCCGGCGTGATGATAACCTCAGACATGACGGCTCCCATTATATTGTTGGTTGCTGGCGGCTTCGCCGCCAGCAACCAACAAAAAAAAGATCTTTGGGGGCGGCACGGCCACCCCCAAACCTCCGCCGAAGGCTAGCAGCCCACCTGATTGTTGGTATCGCGAGTGCCGAACTCCGACTCGACGACCTCGACCGCCGGCTCAAGCGGCAAGTTCAGGTCGTTCTCGGCCTGATGCTTGATCAGCTCGGGGTCGTAGCGCGCGGGGATGGCGCCGCCGAAGGTCGTGTCGGCCACCTGCTCGGGGTGATCCTCTTTCATCCTGGCGATCTGCTCGCGGGTGAACACGCGGGTCTCGTCGAAATCCAGGTCGACCTCCATCGAGCCGCCCTTCATATGCACGCGACCAATGTCGTAGAAGCGCTTCTCGAAGGTCGTCTTGGCGAAGGCGCGCAGACAGCCCATCATATACTTGCGCTTCTCTTTATCCTTGATAAAGGGGTACTCAAGGAACGCCTTGCGCATGTAGAAGCGGGCGTAGTTACGCAGCACGCCCTTGAGCACATCCTCGCGCTCCATCAGGTCGGGCTTCATAATCGGGGTGACGAAGTTGTACTTCGAGTAGTCGCGCACCTCGACGCGGTCGCCGAGGTCCTCGAACAGCTCGGCGAAGGGCCAGGGGGTGTACATGTTCCAGTTGGCCATGTCCACCTTCCAGTCCAGGGCCAGCTGGTAAGTCTCCTCGATCAGCGCAGGCGTCTCATTCTCCATGCCCATGATGAACTGGGCCTCGGCGACCATGCCCGCATCCTGGATGAGACCAATGGCCTCTTTATTCTGGGCGATCGTGGTCTGCTTGCGGAAGATCTCCAGGTTCATCTGGGCGGCGGCCTCAGTGCCCAGAGAGATATGCATCAGGCCCGCCTTGCGCCAGAGCGGCAGCAGGGCCTTGTCGCGCATAATGTCAGTCACGCGGGTGTTGATACCCCAGAGCACCGGCAGCTTGCGCTTGGCCAGCTCCTCGCACAGCGCGGTGAACTTCTTGCGGTTGAGGGTCGGCTCCTCGTCGGCGAGGATGAAGAAGCCCACCTTATAGTCGCGCACCAGGGTCTCGACCTCGTCGACAAACTTCATCGGGCTGCGCGCGCGGTAGCGCCGCCAGAACTTCCACTGCGAGCAGAAGCGGCAG
>JBAXES010000307.1:0-5686 GCA_037140315.1 Chloroflexales bacterium | reverse complement strand
GGCGACCGCTGGGGGCGCACCGGCCCGGCGGCGGATGGGGCGCCGCCGGGCCGATGCGCCCCCAGCGGTCGCCATCCGTCCACGCAGAGGGAGTGATACGCCATGAGCATCTTCCGCCTGAGCAGCTTCCCCATCGAGCAGGTCAGCGACCTGGAGGGCCTGGAGATCCAGCTGGCCGCCGGCGCGGCCAACCTGCCCTTCCCGAGCCGGCTGCTCATCCTCTCCCAGGGCGTCACCCTGGCCCAACCGCTCAGCCGCAACCTCAGCCAGCAGCGCGCCCTGGAGCGGCTGGCCCAGGGTGTGACGCCCATCCTGGCCCAGGTGCAGGCCCTCCTGCGCGGCGCGCCCGACGCCGACCCCGGCGCGGCCCTGCGCGCCCTGCCGGCGGATGTCCTGGGCCAGCTGATCAATCTGGTCGCCCACGACCTGCTGATGCAGCAGGTGCTCCTGACCGCCGAGGTCGCGGTCGGCGAAGACCCGCGCGTGCTCTGGGCCGCCGTCCACGACACGCTGGCCGAGGTCTGCGACGCCCTGCTCTGGCGGCTGCCGCTGACCAAGGAGCTGGAGCGCTTCTATGTGACCCTCCAGCAGCGCCACCTGCGCGCGGCCACCGCCCTGCTGCTGACCTGGGAGCCGCCCGACGTCAGCCCGCAGGCCATCGCCGCGACCCTGCGCAACGCCACGAATCGCCCGGTCGCCATCCTCGACCAGCTCCCGGCCATCCTCGCCGGGGCCTACCGCGAGCAGACCACCCGGCTGGCTCCGGAGGAGCCCGGCCACCCCTGGCTGGCCGGGCTGCTGGCCTACGACCTGCGCGGCGTCTGGGACGCCACCACCCTCCACGGGCTGCTCGATGCCACCTATGACGTGGCGATCGCCATCGACATCGTGACCTACGGGCGGCCGCGCGCGATGCGCATGGCCGAGCTGGCCTACAACGCCGCGAAGGTCGCCGCGCGCGACCCGCAGGCCCTCGACCTGCGCGCCCACCGCGTGATGGGCGCGGCCGAGCAGATCATGCACGCGCTCGTCCACCAGAGCCTGCACGCGGTGCAGATCGCCGTGCTGGTCGGCGGCGCGACGCCCGAGGAGTTGGAGACCAACCTGGCGGAGACGCGCAGCCGCCTGGGCACGCAGCTGCGCCTGCGGTGCCCGCACCACGTCCAGGGCGAGCTGGTGAAGTACTGGAGCCTGACCCCGCGCACGCGGATCGAGGCCCCCCTGAAGCCCCGCACCATGCTCTCGCACGGGGTGGGCTGCTGCCTGGGCCTGCTCGGCTACCACCGGCCCGCGAACACCGACGGGATCTTCTGGGGCCTCGACAACCGCCGATTCGCCCCGCTCTTCTTCGACCTCTTTGCGGACAACCAGGCCGGCCACATGGTCATCCTGGGCAAGAGCGGCAGCGGGAAAACGTTTTTTCTCAACCTGCTGGCGCTGCGCGGGGCGCTGGCCGGCCACCGGGTGATCGGGCTCGACGCGTTCAAGAACGGCCAGCGGGTGGAGGTCGCGGCGCAGGGCGGGGCGCGCTGCTTCGCGCTGGGCTTCCAGCAGGCGATCAACATCCTCGACATCGTCTACGGCGAGGCGGGCTGGCTGCCGAACCAGGTGCAGCACGCCATCGCGATGCTCCAGCTGCTGCTGGGCACCCCCGGCAAGGGCGCGGATGGCCGCGACCGCCTGATCCCCTGCGACTTCTCGGTGGTGGAGCGCGGCCTGATCGACCGGGGCCTGACCGCGCTCTACACCGCGCTGAGCCCGGACGCGCCGCTGGAGGCGATGCCGACGCTCAGCGACCTGGTGGCGCAGCTGCGCAGCTTTGGCGAGGCCGAGGGCGACGCGCTGGCCCGCGCCATCCACCTCTTCCTCGACCGCACCAGCGTCGGGCCGAGCTTCAACGCCCACACCACGGTGGACTGGCAGTTCGGCGCGGACATCACCTACTACGACTTCTCCGAGATCGAGGAGCTGTATCGCCCGCTCTACTACGCGCTGACCATCGGGGCCATCCTGCGCTTTATGCGCGACCCGACCCGCGACCGGCGACGCACAACCCTGCTCCAGATCGATGAGTTCGGCTATCTCACCCAGGTCGAGGCGCTGGGCCGGCTGGCCGCGACGATTGCCAAGGTCGCCCGCAAGTACGGCATCGGCCTGATCGCCATCGACCAGAACCCGATCACCTTCCTGAGCAGCGACCACGGGCGCTTCATCTTCGAGAACGCGGTCGCCAAGGTGCTGTTCCACCTCGACGACCTGCCGGCCCGCCAGATGGCCGACGCGATCAGCGACATCCGCCCCGGCCACGTGGGCTACCTGACCCGCGCGGGGAAGGGCATGGCCCTGGCCATCGTCGGCAACGACGTGTACACGATGCATGTGGAGGCGAACCCCTACGAGCTGCGCATGCTGCGCGGGTCGTAGGGTAGGAGGAAGGGATGTATCCGACGATCTTGACGCCCACCGCCCACCCGCGCCTGCTCTGGCGGCTGGAGACGGCGGGTGCGCCCGCCCCATCCGACCCGGCGCGACTGCTGGCCGGGCTGCGCCTGCACCTGGACCACGCGCCGCTGACCACGGTGCTGGTGCAGATCGGCGCGCGTCGCCAGGGCTACGTCGCCCTGCGCGGCTGCGCTGGCTGCGTCCACGACCGCTGCGCGCCAGGCTGCCCCGGTGAGCTGCTGCGCCGGCTGCTCGCGCAGGCCGCCCCAGCACTGACCCTGCGCCCGGTGCCGCGTGGCCTGGCCGCCCGGCCCACCACCCGCGTGGTGCTGGCGACGCCGGGGCGGCATCCGCAGCCCCTGGACGCCGCGCTGCTCACGCCATGGCCCGAGGCCCGCCTGGTTATCGGCTGGCGTACCCACGCCGCGCGACTCCAGGCCGGGGCGCTGCTCGCCGTCGGCGCGGACGACCCATCGCCCGAGGCCGCCGTGCAGGCGCGCGGCTGGCGGGCCTGGCCGCTCCCCGCACGCCTGACCCGTCGCTGGGCGCAGGTTGCCCTGCCCACCTGCCCGCTCCACGCCGGCGCACGGAATCTCACACCAACGCTGTGCATACCCGATGGGGTGGATCTGGATATGCCAACAGCTGCCGCCGTACGGCCCGAGATCGACGCGCGCCTTGCCAACTGGCTAACATTGGTAATGGCCCGACCGACCACGCTGGGCGCAGATACCGCACCTGCTCCCGAGGAGGCACCGCCCTCGCGGTGGCCGATGGGGCCGCAGGGCTTGGCCCCGGTCGCCCTCGGCGCGCTGGTCGCCCAGATCCTCGCCGAGCCGAGCTTCCAGTCCACCCGTAAGGGTCAGTCGGGCATCACCAAAGGTCGGCTGGCCGGGCTGAAGTACCCCGGCCTGAGCGAGCCGGTCGCCCGCAGCCTGGTGGTCTGGTTCGACCGCGCGGGCGTCCTCGCGCCGCCCGAGGACGGCCAAGGGCCATGGCGGGCACCGCGCCCCTTTGCGCTCACGGATCTCGATCGGATCGCAACAACGCTGCGCGCCACCCCGCTCCCGACGAACGAGGATGTCCACGCGGCCTACGGAGGTATCGGATGAGCCAGCCCGCCACCAAACGCAGCGCCCCCTTCAGCAGCACGAAGCCGCTGCCGCCCGCCGGGCTGCGCCCGCCGGCCCCACCCTGGGCGAAGATCGCCGCCTGGGCCATCCTGCTGCTCTGCCTGGGCCTGCTGCTCAGTCGCGGCCTGCTCCTGAGCTGGGCCGATACCCAGCCGGTCGTCGCGCTGCCGCTCCCTGGCACGCCGCTGCCACACAGCGGGCCACAGGGTCTGGCGCGGGTCGCCGCGATGAGCGCCCTGGCGCTGCGGACGATCCTCCGCCCGCCAGGCGGCCTGGTCGTGGAGGGCGTGGTCGCCCTGGGGCTGAGCGTGATCGCCCTGGAGCTCACCCTTGGCGCGCTGCTGCTCGTCATCTAGACGACGATCATGGGCCGCCAGCGCAGCCAGGCACTCCTGATACGGGTGCCGAACCGACCGACGGCGCGGGCGACCGACACCGGCGCAGATTTCGTCCGCGCCCTGCACCGCCAGTTGCCGGTCGCCACTGTCTGGCTCGGCCAGGCTCCCTGGCTTAGCCTGACGTGGAGCGCCCGCCCGGATGAGCCGGTCGAGCTGGGGATCGTCGTCGCCGGCGGCACCGCGACGAAACGCGCCAGCTGGGTGGCCGCCATCCGCAAGACCATCCAGGGCCTCGCGCCCGAGGCGGTGGTCGCGACCCGCCCCGACCCGCTGGCGGACGCGATGACCCCGGGCCGCGTCGCCGCCTGGGCCGAGTGGCGGCTGGCGCTGGCCCCGAGCTACCCGCTGCGCCTGCACGACGACCAGCAAGCGGGCGACCTGGTCGGCCCGCTGGTGGCCGCGCTCCAGCCGCGCCAGGGCGTCGTCGCCACCGAGGTGCAGCTGAGCATCCGCCCGCGCCCCGACGACAGCCACCTCGCGCGCGGCTGGCGCGCGGCCGGTATCCGGCGTCTGCTCCGGCTCATGGGCAAGCACGAGTATGCGCTCACCCCCGACGCCCGCGCCCTGGAGGCCAAGCTGGCCGGGCCGGTCTACGACGCCACCCTGCGCGCCGTCGCCGTCGCCGCCGATCCCGCGCATGGCGCGCAGGCCCGCGCGGAGCTGGACGAGGTCAACGCGGTGATCGGCCAGTACGCCGCCCGCAGCGGCAGCCGCCTCCAGCGCTGGGTGCGCCGCGCCGGCGGGACGATCCGTGTGCCCCAGCGGCCAGCCTGGATGCAGGGCATCGCGGGTGGAGCGCTGGCGCTCGTGATCGGCGGGCTAGTCGGGCTGAGCGTATGGCCGTGGATGGCCACGCAGCCGCTGGTCGTCGTTGGCCTGAGCCTTGTCATCACCACCATCAGTGGTCGCGCGTTCGGCCAGCACGCCACCCAGCGGCTCCGCCAGCTCTGCGCCCGCACCGTGCGCGCGACCCCGCTCCCCGGCCTGCTCTGGGGAGCCGCCTGGCGCGGCCCGAGCATCCTCGGCACCGACGAGTTGGCTGGGCTCTGGCACCTGCCCACCCCGGCACAGGGTCGCCTGGTGCGCTGGCTGCCCTGTCTGTACCTGCCCCCGCCGCCCCACGCCTTCGCCGACGAGCCACCAGTCGTGGGTGGCGACGGGGTCGCCCGCCCAGCGCGCCTGATCATCGGCATGGGTAGCCACCGCGATGACCAGCCGGCCCCGGTGGGCATTCCGCTGCGCGACGCCCGCCAGGGCATCGCCTTCACCGCCCCGCCCGGCGTCGGTAAGACCCAGCTGGCCTCCAACCTGGCTGACCAGCTGCGGCCCTGCGGCTACACCCTGATCGACGGCAAGGGCGACGACGCCGGCAACCTGGTCGAAACCATGCGCCAGCGCATCCCCCTAGAGGACGAAGGCCGGCTGGTGCTACTCGATGTCCTCGACGCGGCCTGGCCGGTCGGGCTGAACCCACTCTCCGGCGTGGATCTCGCCGACACCGGCGCGGTCGATCAGGTCCTCGGCCAGATCGAGGCCATCTTCGCCCGGCTCGACCCCGAGACCTGGGCCAAGGCCCCGCGCATGAAGAACTACCTGCGTAAGGCCACCCTGCTGGTGCTGGCGGGCGAGCCCCACCCGACCATCGCCCATGTCAAGCAGGCCCTGCTCGACGCCGGCTACCGCGAGCGCCTGCTCCCATCCTGCCGCAACGTC
>JBAXES010000306.1:0-5702 GCA_037140315.1 Chloroflexales bacterium | reverse complement strand
GCATCACCAGGCGCGGCCCCACCCGGTCGATCATCCAGCCGGCAAGCGGCCCGGCCAGCCCGAACAGCAGCAGCCCGATCGACACCGCCGTCGAGAGCATCGCCCGGCCCCAGCCCATATCCTGCTCGATCGGCACGATCAGCACCCCCGGCGCCGCGCGGATCCCCGCCGACGCCAGCAGCACCAGCACGGTCACCCCCACCACCACCCAGCCGTAGAATACCCCGCCCCGGCGCGTCTCTTGCATAACACCTCTATATCATTGTTAGTCAAGGCTTCAGCGTACTTTACAGGAAACTGCTGGCAAATGTCACCCCGAGCGAAGCGAGGGGTCTTCCCAATGTGGAATAGGGAAGATTCCTCGCTTCGCTCGGAATGACAGGACGCGGTTGGTCGGCATTTGCCAGCAGTGTCTTTACAGGTCAGGCAATTGTACTGTATCAGGATGCGGTATTTGTGTTCCCTATTCCCTGTTCCCTATTCCCTGTTCCCTTGTTTTAGCGATACCCCTCGGCCTGAAGGTTAAAGAGCCGCGCGTAGGTCCCGTCGAGCGTGATCAGCTCGGCGTGGGTGCCCAGCTCGGCGACGTGGCCGTCCGCGATCACCGCGATGCGGTCGGCCATGCGCACCGTTGAGAAGCGGTGGCTGATGAGGAAGGCGATCCGCCCGGCGGTCAGCTCGCGGAAGCGCTGGAAGATCTCGTACTCGCGCTCGGCGTCGAGGGCCGAGGTCGGCTCGTCGAGGACGAGCACCTCGCTGTCGCGCATAAAGGCCCGGCCGAGGGCGATCTTCTGCCACTGGCCGCCCGAGAGCTCGGCGCCCTTCTCGAACCAGCGCCCCAGCAGCGTGTCGTAGCCGCCGGGCAGCTTTGCCATCACCTCGTCGGCGCCGCCGCGCTCGGCCGCCGCGATGATCCGCGCCTCGTTGTCGAGGTCCTTGATCTGGCCGAAGCCGATATTCTCGCGGGCCGTGACCTGGTAGCGCACAAAGTCCTGGAAGATCACGCCGATACAGTCGCGCAGATCCTCCAGGCTGTACTCGCGCAGGTCCACCCCATCGAGCAGGATCTGGCCCTCGGTCGGGTCGTAGAGCCGGGTCAGCAGCTTGATCAGCGTGGTCTTGCCGGCGCCGTTGGCCCCCACCAGGGCGATCTTCTCGCCGGGGCGGATGGTCAGGTTCACCCCGCGCAGCGCCCAGTCCTCGCGGTCGGCGTAGCGGAAGCTGACGTCGCGGAACTCGAAGCCCTGCTGGATCGGCCGGGGCACCGCGATGCCCTCGCCGCTGCGCATCTGCGGGGCGATCGCCAGGAAGCTGAACAGGTTCTCCAGGAACAGCCCGCTCTCGTAGAGCTGGCTGGTGTTGTAGAACATCGCCTGGAAGGTGATCTGGCTCTGACGGAAGACCGTCAGGTACAGGGTCATGTCGCCGATGCTGATCTCGCGGGCCACGGTGCGGTAGACGATCCAGGCGTACGACCCGTAGTAGCTGGCGCTGGCCAGCAGGCCCCAGAGCATGCTGATCAGCGAGCGGCGCCGGGCCAGGGCCTCGTCCTCCTCGTAGAACTTCCAGAAGAAGTCCTGGTAGCGCTTGAGCAGCGGCTCGCCGAGGCCGAAGAGCTTGATCTCTTTGGCGCTGTGGTCTACCGTGAGCAGGTGCTCCAGGTAGTTCATGCGCCGCGACTCGGGCGCGCGCCAGGTGAGCAGGCGGAAGTTCAGCTTGCCGTACTTGCTCTGGGCGATGAAGGAGGGGATCGTCGCCCCGAAGAGGATGAGCGCCACCAGCGGGCTGAAAGCCAGCAGGGCGGCGGCGAAGGAGATCAGGGTGATGCTGCCCTGGGCGATGTTGAAGCTGGTGGTGATAATGTTCAGGGCGCGGTAGTTCGACTCGCGGCGGGCGTTCTGCAGCTTGTCGTAGAACTGGGCGTCCTCGAAGTAGTGCAGGTCGAGGGCCAGGGCCTTGCGGATGATCGCCGTGTTGATGCTGTTGGTCAGCCGGGCGTTGAGCATGTGCTCCACCAGGGTGCGGCCCTGGCTGAGGGCGGTGCCAACCGTGATCAGGACGAACTCGGCGACCAGGAAGGGCAGGGCCGCGCTGATGCCGGCCTGGGCGCTGGCGCTAGCCCTGACATTGTTGACCACGACGTCGACGATCAGCTTGCCGACCCAGGCCTGCGAGATCGGCAGCGCGCCGCCGACCAGGGTGATGATCGCCATCAGCACCGTGCCGACGCGGTGGGCCTCCCAGACCAGCGTGAAGGCTTTGGGCACGTTGCGGAAGGCCGAGCGGATGTCGGCCCAGCGCTGGCGCATAGTCTTGGGGGCCTCGGCCCCCTTCTCGGGAGTGGGCGCCCGGCGCCCGCGGGTGGCGATCATTGAGGCTCCTTTTTGCTTGCATCGAGGTAGTATAGCCTGATTTGGCCGCCGGCATATCGTGCGCTAGATGCATGCGCTCTGGCGGGGGTGTGGGCATGCTATACTCTTAGCAGGAGCGCCCTGTCGCCATTGAGAAGAAGGGATCTATGCACAGCCAAGTTGTCATCATCGGCTCCGGGCCTGCGGGCCTCACCGCCGCCCTCTACGCCGCGCGGGCCAGCCTTGCGCCCCTGGTGGTGCGCGGCCTCCAGCCCGGCGGCCTGATCGCCACCACTAGCGAGGTCGAGAACTACCCCGGCTTCGTCGACGGGATCGGCGGCTACGAGCTGGCCGAGAATATCGAGAAGCAGGCCGCCCGCTTCGGGGCCCAGTATAAAGACGCCCTGATCACCAAGGTGGACGCCAGCCAGCGCCCCTTCGTGCTCACCACCGACGGCGGCGAGACGATCACCGCCGACACGCTGATCATCTCCACCGGGGCCTCTCCGCGCCACCTGGGCGTGCCCGGCGAGGAGCAGCTGGCCAACCGCGGCGTGAGCTACTGCGCTACCTGCGACGGCTTCTTCTTCCGCGGCAAGAAGGTTGTCGTGGTCGGCGGCGGCAACAGCGCCCTCGACGAGGGCCTGTTCCTCACCCGCTACGTCGATGAGCTGATCATCGTCCACCGCCGCGACAGCCTGCGCGCCGACCCGGTGCTCCAGGAGCGGGCCTTCGCCAACCCGAAGGTGCGCTTTATTTGGGACAGCACCGTGGACGCGATCAGCGGCGATGAGAAGGTCGCCGGCGTGAAGGTGCGCAATCTGAAGACCGGCGAGACCCAGGATCTGGCGGTGGACGGGGTCTTCCCCTACATCGGCCACATCCCGAACTCGGGGCTCTTCCAGGGCCTCCTGGAGCTCGACGAGAACGGCTACATCGTCACCGACGGCCGCACGCGCACCAAGGTGCCGGGGATCTTCGCCGCCGGCGACGTGGTGGATCACATCTACCGCCAGGCGATCACGGCCGCCGGCGAGGGCTGCCAGGCCGCTATGGAGGCCACCTGGTTCCTGGCCGAGCAGGAGCACGCGGCCAAGAAGAAGGCTGTGGCGGTCGAATCACCGGCCCTCGGCATTATGTAGGGATCACACGACATAACATATAGCCCGTGCGGTGAAACCGCACGGGCTATATGTTATGGGAATAACACGCGCTGGCGCGCTTGGTGGTGCTACAATTGCTATACGTATTTCACCTGTCCTCAATGCTCCCCCCAGGGAGCGCTGCTGATAGCGCTGTTCCGATGAAGTAACGGCAAGAGGTGATGTATGATCGATCTACAGGCTGATGTGCTCCCACCCCCAGGCGGCGAACTTGAGCAGGCATACATCAACGAGTACCTGATGGGCCTTGGCTACAGGCCCGAGGATCTGAGGACCCTGCCCGCCACACAGCGCCACGATCTGCTGTGCGCCGCATCGATGTTTGCCTCGACCAAGCTCGCCGATGTAGAGACGCGGTCGCACCTGATCGAGGAGATGCACGGCGGTCAGCGCCCGATGTAGCGCGAGGCTGACAGACAGAGGCCCCCGGCGCGCAGCGCCGGGGGCCTCTGTCTGTCAGCTACTCGGCTAGGCTACCCGTGGTCGGGCGCGCGGCTAGCTGCCGGGCGGCGGCCTCGGCCCGCTCGATCCGCCGGGCCCGGATGAGTGAGGCCCCGATCGCCAGGCCCAGGATGAGCGCCACTACGCCGAGCGAGATCAAGGTCGGGATCTTAAATGCCGTGTCGACCAGCAGCATCTTCACGCCCACAAAGGTCAGCACCACCGACAGGCCCAGCTTTAGGTAGTGGAACTTGTTTACCACGCCGGCCAGCACGAAGTACAGCGAGCGCAGGCCCAGGATGGCGAACACATTCGAGGTGTAGACCAGAAAGGGGTCCTGCGTGACGGCGAAGATCGCCGGGATTGAGTCCACCGCGAAGATCAGGTCGGTGCTCTCGATCATCAGCAGCACGAGGAACAGCGGGGTGGCCATGCGCACGCCGGCCCGGCGGATAAAGAACTTGTCGCCCTCGTAGCGCTCCGTCACCGGCATCAGCCGGCGGAACAGCTTGATCAGCGGGTTATCCTCGGGGTGCAGCTCCTCATCCTTGTGGAAGGCCATACGGATGCCGGTGAAGATCAGGAACCCGCCGAAGATGTAGATGATCCAGCTGAACTCGTGGATCAGGGCCGCGCCGAGCCCGATCATCACCCCGCGCATCACCAGGGCACCGAGGATGCCCCAGAACAGCACGCGGTGCTGGTAGGCGCTGGGCACCGCGAAGTAGCTGAAGATCAGCACGATCACGAAGATGTTATCGACGCTGAGCGACTTCTCGATTAGGTAGCCGGTGAGGAAGGCCAGCCCGGCGTCGCCGTTGCGGTAGCTGCTCCCCGGCATCATCTTGTCCCAGAAGAGGAAGATGATCGCGTTGAAGATCAGGGCCAGCGCGATCCAGACGGCGCTCCAGGTGAGCGCCTCGCGTACCGAGACAGTGTGCGCCTTGCGGTGAAATACCCCCAGGTCGAGGGTCAGCATAGCCAGCACAAACGTGTTAAAGCCAACCCACAGCCAGATCGTCCCATCAATCATGTCCGAGCGCTCCTTCTCCAGCTCTGCCGTAGGGCAACAAAAAAGCGAAACCCCACGGCAACGAATGTCGTGGTAGTCTCGCCACGCGTGTCCTACGCGCAGGCAACCGAGAGCGTTGGCTCTGTCTTGACGGCTGACTGTCTCGCCCGAAGGCGAGCGGCTACTCCCTAACCAATACCTAGTATATCAAGTGATGGAAGTCACGTCAAATGAGAGGATGACCTGCGACCTTGATCCGCCGGCAGGTCGCAGGCGATCAGCGCTATGAACGGGAGCAGCCAGGTGAGGTACTGGCTGAAGAACACCGGGTTAAAGCCGACGAAGACCGTCATGGTGAGCAGCCCGGCGGTGAACATCTGAACCTCGCGCCGGGCCGCTGCGGCGTAGATCCAGAGCAGCGCAAGCACGATAATCAGCCGGGAGGCAATGCCGGTGAAGGGCGGGAAGATCTGGCTTAAGAACCAGCTGGCCGCCGCCGCCGAGTTGCCTAGCGTCGCCACGCGCGTCGCCGAGAAGACGATCGACAGGATGAAGCCTTTGGCATTCCAGGCGAGAAACGGCAGCGCCATGATTATCGGCAGGCTCAGGATGATCAGCAGGGCGATGGCGACCTGTGCGATCCTGGTCTGCCGCCAGCCTGCCCGGCCTGCGGCGGCCTGCGGCGCGCGCGCGCCGTGCCAGACCCAGATGCAGTAGAGCGGCACCAGGAAGATC
>JBAXES010000305.1:0-5718 GCA_037140315.1 Chloroflexales bacterium | reverse complement strand
CCCCGCCAGCCGACTGCACGCCCTGGCCACCCCCGCCAGCGTGACGGCGGCCCACGTGGCCCGCGCCGCCGCCGAGGGCGACGCCCTAGCACGGTCGCTGATGGATCGCGAGGCCCAGCTCCTGGGCATGGGATTCGCCTCGATCCTCCATATCTTCAGCCCCGAGCTGCTCCTCGTCGGCGGCAGTGTCGCGCTGGAGAACCCGGATCTGCTGGCGCAGGCCCGCGCGATCGCGTACCGCCGGGTGATCGTCGATCTGTACCGCGAGGTGCCGATCATCCCGCCGAGCCTTGGCGAGCGGGCCGGGGTGCTCGGTGCCGCCGCCCTCATGCTGAACGCCAACTATGCAACATACTGAACCCGCCAGCCCGAGCATAACCAGCGCGGCCCAGCGGCGCACCCTGCGCCTCGCCTGGATCACGCTCCTGGGCTTCTTCAGCGTCTTCCTCGTCCTGGTCGGCTGGGCGATCTACGCCGGCTGGCAGTTCTACCTCGCGGCGACCGACCTGCGTGACGCCACCCTGGTGGTGCGCGGGCCGGTCGAGTGGGTCAGCTGGCAGCCCGCAAACCGCAGCATCTTCCAGGGCATCCGCGACAAGCAGGTGATCGGCGCGGGCGATAGCGTGCGCATCGTCACTAAGGCTGGCTACGGCCAAATCGCGAGCATCCGGCTCTTCGATGATAGCCAGATCGACCTCTGGGCCGGCGCAGACCTGCGCCTGGACACCCTCCGGACCACCCGCTGGAGCGACCGGCTCCTGGATGTGACGATCCGACAGAGCGGCGGATATGTGCGCTACGACCTGCGGGCGGGCCAGCCCTACCGGCAGGTGCGCTTCCGCGTGCTTGTCGGCGACACGACCATCGACCTCACCCCCGGCGGGAGCTACAGCGTCGCGATCCAACCCTCGACCGGCATAGCCCAGGTGGTGCCGGGCACCACCATCCAAGCCTTTACCGCCGATGTTGCTGTGCGTAGTGGCACCGCCACCGTGACCGGCAGCCACGGCCCCGGCGTGGTGCTGGGCGCACGCCAGCGCGTCGAGGTCGATCAGGCCGGGGCACCTGGCCTGGCGGTACCGGCGCGCTGGGAGCTGATCCGCGACGGTGGATTCTCGGAGTTTAGCGAGCTGGAGTATAACAATACCACCCTGAGCAATGAGCCGACACTGCCGCGATCCAGCACATGGCAGGTCTACTCTGGCCCACCGCTCCCCCCAGAGCAGCAGGGCTTCTTTCGGCTGTCGTCGATCTGCAAGCCACCTAAGGTCGACAATACCTGCACCTCGATCGACCGGCGCATTGCTGCCTGGCTCTACCGGGCGGGCGGACAGACCAGCGGATTCACCACTGGTATCAAGCAGCAGTTCGGCACCGACGGCAGTGGTGTGGATATCTCGGAGTACCGCATCCTGAAGTTATCGCTCTGGACGCGCGTGATCGATCAGTCGATCGAGGATGTGGGCGACCGCGGCAGCGAGTGCCCGGTGATGATCCGCATCCTCGCCCGCCAGGAAAGCCCCGACGACCCCGATCAGGAGCGGGTGGTGTGCATCTACACCGACGCCGACAACGCGCCCCGCGTGCGCGACAACGATGTGCTCTACTACCAGGTGCCAAAGGCGACGTGGATCTCCTTCACGTTTGACCTGCGCGATCCGCAGTGGCTGCCCGACTACCGCTACCTCCAGGGCATCCAGATCTACGCCAATGGGCACGACTACAACTCGCTGATCTCCGATGTCTCGCTGGTCGGCGAGCAGTGAGTTTGTATGATCGTGATGAAGCGTGCCAGCGAAGTTGGCACGCTCCATCACGATCATACGCAGTGATTGGACGAGATGCTACGATATGATCTACCACGGCATCGACATCATTGAGATCGACCGGATCAGGCGGGCGACGGCGCGCTGGGGCGAGCGCTTTCTGCGCCGCGTCTACACTGCGGGCGAGCTGAGCGACTGCGACGCCCTCGGCGCCGCGCCGCGCTACCAGTCGCTCGCGGCGCGCTGGGCGGCCAAGGAGGCCGTGTCCAAAGCCCTGGGGGTCGGCCTGAGCGGCGTCGCCGCCGGCGACTCGGTCGATGCCCGGCCAGGAATGACCGATATCGAGGTGGTGCGCGCCGCCGATGGCCGCCCCTCGCTGCGCCTGCACGGCCCCGCCGCCGCCGCCGCCACCGCCCTCGGCATCGCCGAGATGGCCCTCAGCATGTCGCACAGCGGCGGGAGCGCGGTGGCGAGCGTGGTGGCCCTTGGCAGCCAGATACAGTACAATACGCCCACATGAAGCTGGTAACCACGCAGGAGATGCGCGCCCTTGAGCGGGCCGCCGTAGACGCCGGGGCCACCTGGGCCGGGCTGATGGAGCAGGCCGGCTGCGGCGTCGCCCAGGTGGCCATCGGTCGCCTCATGCGTGGCGGGCGGGCGCTGGTGCTCGTCGGCCCCGGCAACAACGGCGGCGACGGGCTGGTGGTCGCCCGACACCTCCACGACGCTGGCTACCCGACGCAGCTGTACCTCTGGCGTCGCCCCGACGACCCGGACGACGCCAACCGCCAGCGCTGCCGCCAGCGCGATATCTCTGAGCTGAGCGCAGAGGACGACCCTGCGCACACGGCCCTCCGCTCGGCCCTGGCCGCCGCGGATCTCGTGATTGACGCGCTGCTCGGCGCAGGCATCTCGCGGCCGGTGCAGGGCGATCTGGCCGACATCGTGACCGCCGTGAACGCTGCGCGGGCCGCGCGGGGTGACTCCTGCACGGTGCTCGCGATCGACCTGCCAACCGGAGTTGATTCGGACAGCGGGGCAGTGGCCGGTGCCGCCATCCGCGCAGATCTGACGGTTGCGACCGGGGTGATCAAGCGCGGGACGCTGCTCTACCCAGGGCGGGTCGCCAGCGGGGCCATCGCCCTCGCCGATATTGGGATACCACCACAGAACTTGGAGGCTTGTATGAGCGAGATGCTAACGGCTGAGTATGCGCGTAGGCTGCTGCCCGCGCGGCCCGCCGAGGCCCATAAGGGCGATTTTGGCAAGGCGCTGATCGTGGCCGGCTCGCTGCACTACCCCGGCGCGGCCACCCTCGCCTGCGCCGCCGCAGGGCGGGTCGGCGCTGGGCTGGTCACCCTCGCCGCCAGCCGCACGGTGCTCGGCGCGAGCGGGCGCGGCCCCGAGGTGACTCTGCAGCCCCTCTCCGAGGGCGAGTGGGGCGCGATCGGGCCGAGCGCCGCCGAGGAGCTCGGCAAGGCCCTGGAGGGCTACGCCGCGATGCTGATCGGCCCCGGCCTCGGCCAGGCCGACCCGACCAAGGAGTTTATCCGGCGCATCTTCGGGCTGGAGCAGCCGAAGGCCCGCGCCCGCGTCGGATTCCTCTCCGGCCCCTCGGCGGAGGCCCCATCAGACGGGGGCAAGGCCCTCGATCTGCCGACCACAGTCCTCGACGCCGACGGGCTGAACCTCCTGGCCGCCATCGAGGACTGGCCCGAGCACCTGCCCCACGGGCGCTTCATCTTCACGCCGCACCCCGGCGAGATGCGCCGCCTGCTCAAGGTCGATGCGCTGCCCGCCGACCTGGTGGCCTGCGCGACCGACGCCGCCAGGGCCTGGGGCCAGGTGGTGGTGCTCAAGGGCGCGACCACCGTCGTGGCCGACCCGGACGGCCGCAGCCTGGTCTACGACGGCGCGAACCCGGCCCTGGCCACCGCCGGCACCGGCGATGTGCTGGCCGGCGTGATCGTCGGTCTGCTCGCCCAGGGCATGGCCGCCTTCGCCGCCGCCGCCCTCGCGGTCTACCTCCACGCTGCGGCCGGCGCGCGCGTCCGCGACGACCTCGGTGAGGCCGGGGCCCTGGCCTCCGACCTGCTGCCGCAGCTGCCGCGGGCGATCCGCGGGCTGCGCGGGTAAGGACGCAGCGCCCTGCGTCCTTACGTAACACGAGAGGTGCCCTATGCGGGCTGTAGAGATCATCGCGAAGAAGCGCGACGGCGCCGCGCTCACCAGCGAGGAGATCGCCTGGCTGATCGCCGGCTACGCCGCCGGCGACATCGCCGACTACCAGATGAGCGCGTGGGCGATGGCCGTGGTCCTGCGCGGCATGGATGACCGCGAGACCGCCGACCTGACCATCGCCATGGCCCGCAGCGGCGATATGCTCGACCTCCACGACATCGCGCCGCTCACGGTCGATAAACACTCGACGGGCGGCGTCGGCGATAAGACCACCCTCCTGCTCGCCCCGCTGGCCGCCGCCGTCGGCCTGCCGGTGGCCAAGATGAGCGGGCGCGGCCTGGGCTTCAGCGGCGGCACCATCGATAAGCTGGAGAGCATCCCCGGCCTGCGCACCGGCCTGAGCGCCGACGAGTTCCGCCGCGCGGTGCGCGAGGTGGGGCTGGTGGTGGCCGCCCAGAGTGGCGATCTCGCCCCCGCCGACAAGAAGCTCTACGCGCTGCGCGATGTCACTGCCACCGTCGAGTCGATCCCGCTGATCGCCGCAAGCGTGATGAGCAAGAAGCTCGCCGCCGGCGCCGACTGTATCGTCCTGGATGTGAAGTACGGCAGCGGCGCATTTATGCACACCCTCGCCGACGCCCGCACCCTGGCCCGCGCGATGGTGGCGATCGGCAGCCACGCCGGCCGGCGGGTGTCCGCGGTGCTCAGCTCAATGCAGCAGCCCCTCGGCTACGCCATCGGCAACGCCCTGGAGGTGCGCGAGGCGATCGGCGCGCTGCGCGGCGGCGGCCCCGCCGACCTGGTCGAGCTGTGCATGACCCTCGGCGCCCAGCTGGTGCAGCTGGCCAGGCTGCGCCCCGACGAGGAGTCGGCGCGGGCGCTGCTCCGCGCGGCCCTCGACAGCGGCGCGGCCTGGGAGAAGTTCACCCAGATGGTCGCCGAACAGGGCGGCGACCTGGCCTACATCGAGCACCCCGACCGCCTGCCCGCCGCGCCGGTGCGCAGCGACCTCTTCGCGCCGCGCTCTGGCTACGTGGCCGCGATCGACGGCCAGGCCCTCGGCATGGCATGCAACGCCCTGGGCGGCGGGCGGACGCGCAAAGAGGACCGTATCGACCCGCGCGTAGGGCTGGTGCTCGCCGCCAAGGTGGGCGACCAGATCACGCAGGGGGCACCGCTCCTGACCATCCACGCCGCCAGCCCCGAAGGCGCTATGCGCGTGGCCCAACACCTCCAGGCCGCCTACCGCATCGCCGATGGTGCGGTGACCGCGCCCGCCCTCGTCGAGGAGATCGTCACCGCGTAACCGGAGGGTCAAGGGAGGGTTCCCCTCCCTTGAAATTCCTCCCCTATTAGGGATTATCTTATGCCAATCTACGAATACCAGTGCCCCGCGTGTGGCGGTCGATTCCAGAAGCTCGTCCAGGGATTCAACAACCCGCCCGGCCTGGCGTGCCCGCGCTGCGGCAACAATCAGGTGCGCCGCGCCGTCTCACAGTTCGCCACCCTCAAGTCTGAGGACGCCCGCGTGGAGGCGATGGCCGACCCGATCAACTTCGCCGGCCTCGACGAGAACGACCCGCGCTCGATCGCCCGCTGGGCCAAGCGCATGGGCAAGGAGCTCGGCGAGGATGCCGGCGAGGACTGGGAGGAAATGGTAGACCAGATGCTCGATGAGGAGATGTCCGCCGAGGCCGGCGATGAGTTCCCCGACGACGGATCCCCGCCCCGCCCCTCGAAGAAGGCCAACGACCTCGGCTGGGGCTAATAC